>NZ_JBEYYT010000129.1:0-22981 GCF_040645715.1 Spirillospora sp. NPDC046719
GGCCGGGCACGCTCGCGCGGGCCATCGGGAGCGACTTTCTTGGAACGTTCCTACGCCGGGCCGACCGGCTCCGGTCCGGCCGGTTCCGGACCGGCCGGCTCCGGCGCGGACGCCTGCGGGGCGGCGCTCACGCCTGGACGGCGGGCTCCCGGCTGAAGGCCACCGTCACGCTGGGCAGCTCCGGGAACGGGCCGAGGTGCTCGGCGAGGGACTTCAGCCCCGCCGCGAGCGTGATCTTCGGTTCGTACCCGATGCCGCGCAGCTTGGAGATGTCGGCCACCAGCCGGAAGCTGTCGGCCAGCTCCGACTCGTCCGGCTTCAGCCGGGCCGGCTTGCCGGTGGCGACCGCGACGGCGTCGGCGAGGGCCCGCATGGACACCTCGCGTCCGCTGCCCATGTTGTAGACCTCTCCCGGCACCCCGTTCTCGGCGATGGTGATCAGCGCCGAGGCGACGTCCGAGACGTGCACGAAGTCGCGGGTCTTGCGGTCGATGTCGCCGACGACGGGGATCGGCAGCTCGTTCAGCTGCCAGCGCAGGAACTGCGACACCTCCCCGCCGGCGGTGCGCGGGTCCTCGCCGGGCCCGTACACGACGAACGAGCGGGCGATCATCACCTGGAGGCCGAGGGCGTCGTGCAGGCTGCGCAGCGTCAGCTCGCCGGACAGCTTGGACGCCCCGTACGGCAGGAACGGCGCGATCGGATGCTCCTCGGTCATCGGGAACGTCTGCGGCGTGCCGTAGACGATCGCCGAGGACATGTACACCAGCCGGCGGACCTGGTTCTCCACGCAGGCGTTGCCGACGTTGCAGGTGCCGAGGCCGTTGACCTGGAAGTCGAACCTCGGGTTCTGGACGGACAGGGTGCCGCTGGCGTTGCCCGCCAGGTGGTAGACGATGTCGACGCCGCGCAGCGCCAGCAGCGTCTCGCCGTAGTCGCGCAGGTCCGCGCGCCGGTGCTGGACGCCCGGGAGGGCGCCCAGCTCCGGAGCGGGCTGGGCCAGGTCGACGACGATCACCTCGTTGCCGTCGTCGACCAGCCGTGCGACGAGGTTGCTCCCGACGAAGCCGGAGCCGCCGGTGACGGCGACGACCTTCCTCTGGGGGCGGGAACCGTTCGGTGTCTTGCCCATGGTGAGGCTCCAGACGTCATGTGCACCCTGCCGGGCGCACGAGGGGGTTGGTCTGCGGACGCGCGGGGCCGGGTCAGCGGCCCCCGCCGAGTTCGGCGACGCCGCGGCGCACCGCGGCGATCATGTGCTCCACCTGCGCGTCGGTGAGGTGGTCGTAGATGGGCAGCTGGATCTGGTGCTCGAAGTAGGTCTTCTCGGCGACCGGGCACTCCCCGTAGCGGTGTCCGAGCGCCCGGAACTCCGGGAGCAGGTGGATCGGGAAGTACCGGATGACGATCTCGATCCCCTCCTTTTCCTGCAGATGGCGGATGAAGTCGTCCTTCGGGGCGCCGACGACCTCGGGGTCGTAGAAGCACGTGTAGAGGTGGTAGACGTGGTGGGCGTAGGGCTTCTCGGACTGCACGCCGATGCCCCGGATCCCGTTGAGCCCGTCGTCGAGCCGGTGCGCGATCTCCCGGCGCCGCTCGTTGAGCCGGTCGAGCTTGCCGAGCTGGACGACGCCGAGCGCGGCGGACAGCTCGCTCATCCGGAAGTTGTTGCCGACGAGGTAGCGGCCGCCGGCGTAGTCGTGGGTGTACGACCGGAGCACGTGCGCGTCCTTGTAGTAGGCGGGCTGCGCGTGCGGGCCGATGCGCTGGTCGTCGCGCTCGACCATCTCGCCGTAGTTGTGGATGGTGCCGAGCGCGCGCGCCATCTCGGCGTAGCGGTCGTGGCGGGTGACGAACGCGCCGCCCTCGCCGGTGGTCATGTTCTTCAGCGAGTGGAAGCTGAAGCAGCCGATGTCGCCGATGGTCCCGAGGGCGCGGCCCTTGTAGGTGGCGCCGGCGGCGTGCGCGCAGTCCTCGACGACGGTGAGGCCGTGCCGCTGGGCGATCTCCATGACCGGGTCCATGTCGACGGCCTGGCCGCCGAAGTGCACGACCCAGATGGACTTGGTCTTCTCGGTGACGAGCGGCTCGATCGTCGTCGGGTCGATGTTGAGGGTGTCGGGGTCGACGTCGGCGAACTTGACGACGACGCCGCGCGCCTGCAGCGGCCACGTCGTCACCCAGAACGTCTGCGGGGTGGTGATGACCTCGTCGCCCGGCTGCAGTTCGAGCACCTGGGCGGCGAGGAACAGGGCGGTCGTGCACGAGCTGGTCGCCTGGGCGTGGGGTGAGCCGAGCCGCTCGGCGAGCAGCCGCTCGAACTCCTTGCCGCGCGGACCCATGGCCAGCGTGTCCTGCCGCAGCGCCTCGCCGACGGCCTTGATCTCCTCGTCGCCCAGCCGGTTCGAGATGCCGCTGTAAGGCACCACGTACGTCATGGCACTTCTCCCTTGGTCCTTGATCGACATTCCTGTGCTCGTCATTGGTCTGACCGGCGCGCGGCCTCCCATGCGGGACCGCGCACGGTCCGCGCCAATGCGTCGCCGGAGCCCGGCGACCCGCGGAACACGGCGGCATCGACCGGCGAAGGTAAATCTCGTTTGAAGGTATGACGGGGCGCGGCCTACCGGAAAGCTCATCGGTGCGGCCCGTGCTCCGATGTTAATTGAACTCAGATCCCGAGCGGTATCGACGTCAGGGAAGAAGATGGTAACCCGCCGACGGCGCGCATCGCCAAAACAGTGCGTTAGGTAAAGCCTTGATATTGAATTCGACGGTCCAAGGGAAATATCACCCGATGTCGCGCGGGATCGGAGCAAGAGGGAAAAGGCCGGGCGAGCCGCGCGCGGCATGGCCGCACCGCGCGCGGGTACGGTGACGGCGACGGCGGTGCGCACCGGCGCCCGCCGCGGCGCGCACCGGACCGTCGCGCGGCCGTTCCGGGTCGCGTTCGTGCCGGTCAGAGCCGTGATCACGACAACATGTGGATGGTGGCGAGGTGGCGGGACGGATGCGGGAGGCACCCTGGTGACCGGCGCATCCGGCCGGCGGACGGCCCTGGTGACCGGCGCGTCACGCGGACTCGGCGGCGCGATCTCGGCGGCGCTGGCCCGCGACGGCGCCCACGTCGCGATCAATTACCGGCGCGATCACGCCGCCGCCGAGGCGCTGCGCGCGCGAATAACCGAGGCCGGTGGACGTGCCGAACTGTTCCGTGCCGACATCACCGACGAGGCCGCGGTGGAGGAATTGTACGACCACATCGTGGCCGAGTTCGGAAGTCTCGACATTCTGGTGCTGAACGCCACCGGACCGCAGCCGGACCTGCCCGTCGAGGAACTGCGCTGGCGCGATGTCCTCGATCAACTCGAATTCTTCGTCAAGAGCCCGCTGCTGCTCGTCCGCCGGGCCGTGCCGGGCATGCGGGAGCGCGGGTTCGGCCGCATCGTGCAGATCGGGTCCGACGTCGTCGCGCTCGGCCCGGCCCGCTCCAGCGCCTACGTCGCCGCGAAGTCGGCCCAGGCCGGCCTGACCCGCAGCTGGGCCCGCGAGCTCGGCCCGCACGGGATAACCGTCAACACCGTCGCGCCGGGCTGGATCCCGACCGACCGGCACGACGGCATCGGCCCGGACGCCCGCGACGCGTACGCCGCGAGCGTCCCGCTCGGCCACTTCGGCGCCCCGGCCGACATCGGGGAGGCCGTCGCGTTCCTCGCCTCCGACCGCGCCGCGTTCATCACCGGCCAGACCCTGACCGTCAACGGCGGGATGGTCTTCGTCTAGGCCCCGGCGGCGGGCGGGGCGGTCAGGCGGGCCTCGGCGCACTTGCGGAAGGCGGCCACCAAGCCCGAGCGGTCGCCCGCGCGGGTCGCCAGCACGACGTGGCTCGGGGCGACCCCCTCCAGGGGGATCATGACGAGGTCGGGGCGCGGCGCGCGGCCGGGGACATGGGCGGTGATCGCGACGGCCTGGCCCGCGGCGACGAGCTCGAACTTGTCCTCCAGGTCGTCCATGACGGGCCCGTCGGGCGCCGGACGGCCGCCGGGGCGCGGTTCGAGCCGCCAGAAGGCGCTCCAGGCCGGGTCGGCGCCGGGGACCCGGGGCACCGGCTCGTCGGCGATGTCGTCGGCGGTCACCGACTCCCGGCCGGCCAGGCGGTGGTCGGCGGACACCACGACGGCGCGGGGCTCGTCGTAGAGGATCGTCACGCGCAGCTGGTCGGTGGCGAGCGGCAGCCGGGTCACGAGGGCGTCCACGCGGTGGTCGAGCAGCGCCCGCCGCGGCTCCTTCCAGTCGAGGTGCACGACCCGCACATCGGCGTCGGGGTGCAGGCGCCGCAGCTCGCGCACCGCGGGGGTGACGATGATGCCGCTGGTGTACCCGATCGTGACGCGCCCGGGCCGCGCTGCGGCGCGGGTGCGCGCGACCGCCTTGGCGGACGAGCGCAGCAGCGACCTGGCGAGCGGCAGGAAGACCTCCCCGGCCTCGGTCAGGCGGGTGCCCTGCGGCGTGCGGTCGAACAGGCGGGCGCCGAGCAGCCGTTCGAGCTGCCGGATCTGGCGGCTGAGCGACGGCTGGGTGATGTGCAGGGCCTCGGCGGCGCGGCCGAAGTGCCGGTGGTCGGCGACGGCGGTGAAGTACCGCACCGGCCGCAGGTCGAGGTCCACCGGGGGCTGCGGCGAATCGGACATACCGCCAGCGTATCCACAAGCGGCGGCGACCTCGGGCCGATCATGTCTTTGACATGCTTCTATGCCTGAAACGTATCGCCCGTTTCGAAACAGGCTTTGGACGTGACGCATCCGCGGCACGCAGGGTGGGGATGCCGGTTTCTGCATCGTTGCGTTCAAGGAGTAGGCCATGCGTGTTTTCGTCACGGGTGCGACCGGATTCGTCGGGAGCGCCGTCGTCCGCGAGCTGCTGGACGCGGGTCACCAGGTGACCGGGCTCGCCCGCTCGGACGCGTCGGCGGCGTCGCTGGAGGCGGCCGGAGCCGGCGTCCACCGCGGCGACCTGGACGACCCCGACGGGCTGGGCCGCGCGGCGGCCGCGGCCGACGGGGTCGTCCACACCGCGTTCCACCACGACTTCGCCGACTTCGAGGCCGCCGTCGCGAAGGAGCGCCGCGCGATCGCGACGATCGGCGACGCCCTCGCCGGGTCCGGCAGGCCGTTCGTCATGACGTCCGGGACCGGCGGGGTCGCCCCCGGCCGCGTCGCGACGGAGGACAGCGTGCCCGACCCCGATTCGTTCGCGGCCGTCCGGTACGCGGCGGAGAAGGACGCGCTCGCGCTCGCCGCGCGCGACGTCCGGGTGTCGGCGGTCCGGCTGCCGTCGTCGGTGCACGGCGAGGGCGACCGCGGCTTCGTCCACTGGCTGATCGGCGCGGCCCGGGACAAGGGCGTCTCGGCCTACCCGGGCGACGGCGCGAACCGGTGGGCCGCCGTGCACCGCCTCGACGCCGCCCGCCTGTACCGGCTGGCCCTGGAGTCGGCGCCGGCGGGAGCGGTCCTGCACGGCGTCGGCGAGGAGGGCGTCCCGGTCCGGGACATCGCCGAGGTCATCGGCCGGAAGCTGGAGCTGCCGGTCACGTCGCTGCCGCCGGAGGACGCCGTCGGGCACTTCGGCTTCGTCGGCGGGGTCTTCGCCCTGGACATCCCGGCGTCGAGCGACCGCACCCGGAAGGAACTGAACTGGCATCCCACCCGGCAGGGCCTCATCGCGGACCTCGAAGAGGGCCACTACTTCGGCGCCTAGCCGGGCGCGAGCAGGTCATCACCCGCCCGGGCAGATCGTGCGGCCGGGGCGTCCCCCGTGTGGGGGACGCCCCGGTCGCTGACGGAGGGGGCGGCGATATCGCTTCCCAGAGGGACGCGCCGCGGGCGCCCGGAGAGCGACCATTCATGGTGTGCGGCGGAGTGCTCGCCCGGCGCACGACCCGGGGTTCCCCGGAGACAGGGCCGACTGCCCCGTTCACCTGTCTCCGGGGAGCCGCCCATCGGCCCGTCCCGGCGCGGGCCGTCCAACCCGTCTGGTTCCGCGGTTGGACGGGCCGATGGGCACCCTCACCGGGCGCTCACCCGTCGCCCCACACGGGTTCGCGTCCGGCGGCGAACGCCTTCGGACCCTCGACCGCGTCGCGGCCGCGCAGCCGCCGCTCCTCCCACACGTACCGGGTGCGGAAGGCCTGCTCAAGCGGCATGTCGACCGAGGCGAGCGCCGCCTCCTTGATCGCCCGGACCGACAGCGGCGCGGCGCGGACCAGGTCGGCGGTCCACTCGGCGACGCACGCGTCGAGCCGCTCGGCCTCGACGACCTCGTTGACCAGGCCGTACCGCTCGGCCGTCCGCGCGCTCATCCGGCGCCCGGTCAGCAGGTGCCCCATCGCGATCTTGAGGGGCAGCTGCCGGGCCAGCCGGAACGCGCCGCCGGCGCCGGGCACGAGCCCGAGCGTCACCTCCGGCAGCCCGAACACCGACCGGTCGGAGCAGACGATGATGTCGCAGGCCAGCGCCAGTTCGAAGCCGCCGCCGAGCGCGTAGCCGTCCACCCGCGCGAGCACGGGCTTGGAGAGCGTGAAGCGCTCGGTGAGCCGCGGCCAGCCCGGCTGCCCGCGGCTGCCGAACGTCGTCGGCTCCGCCCCTTCGGCGTTCAGCGCGGCCCGCTCCTTCAGGTCCTGACCGACCGAGAAGGCCCGCCCTCCCGCCCCGGTCAGCACCGCGACCCGCACGGCGCGGTCGGCCTCGACGTCGTCCCAGACCTCGGCGAGCTCGCGGTGCGTCGCCGAGTCCATCGCGTTCAGCACCTCGGGCCGGTCGAGGGTGACGAAGGCGACGCCGTCCTTCTTGTCGTAGCGGACGCGGGGGCCGGTCACGCGCCCGCCCCCGACGTGCTGCGGCGCAGCGCCCGGTCGCAGGCGGCCAGGTGCGCGCCGAGCGCCTCCTCGAAGCTCGTGGAGACCGCGTCGTCCATCAGCCGCCGCCGGATGGCGAGCTCGCGGCCCGGCAGCCCGGCGGCGGCCCGGGCCACCTGCGCGAGCGCCTCGGCCGGGTCGTCGGCCGTCTCGTTCAGCAGGCCGAGCGCGACGGCCTCGGCCGCCTCGATCGCGCGGCCGAGGAGCACCGTGCGCCGCGTCGCGGCGATGCCCGCCTGCCGGACGAGCCGGTAGATCGCCATGCCGGGCCACGCGCCGCCGGCGGTCACCGGCACCAGCAGCCGCGTGTCCGGGGACGCGACCCGCACGTCGGTCGCGAGCAGCACGTCGAGCGCGGTGCCGCCGACGTCGCCGGCGGCGACCCCGACGGTGGCGGCGTCCAGCCGCTCGAAACGGCGCACCGCGCGCTCCCAGCGGGTCGCGAGCGTCAGGTCCGGCACCGTCCAGGGCAGGGCGGGCGCGCCGGAGAGCGCGACGGTCACCGGGGCCTCCAGGCCGAGCGACTCCACGCGGTCGCACAGGTCCGCGAGCCGCCGCACGGTCTCCTTCGACAGCGGCTCGGCGCCGTCGATGCGCAGGTCGTACTCCGGGACGCTCACCACTGCACCAGCGCCGTCTCGAGGGTGGAGCCGGGCCCCATGGTCATCAGCACGCCGAAGTCGCCGGGCATGGCCGTCCCCTCGTCGAGAAGCCGTTCGTAGGAGAAGAGGAAGGAACCGCTGGACAGGTTCCCGTAGTCGCGCAGCACCCCGGTGGTGTGCCGGACGTCGTGGCGGCTGAGGCCGAGGTTGACGACCACCGCGTCGATGACCTTCTTGCCGCCCGAGTGCACGAGCCAGTGCGCGATGTCGCTGCGCAGCAGGCCCGTTCCGGACAGCAGCCGGTCGACGACGATCTCCGCGTGCGCCCCGACGACGTAGGGGATCTGCGGATCGAGGAAGAAGCTGAACCTGTTCTGCTCCCGGTCCCAGTCGTAGCGCATGGCGTCCACGGCCTCGGGGATGATGCAGCTGGCGAAGCGCAGCAGCCGCGGGCCCGACAGACCGCGGCCCCCTCCCCCGTCCGGACCGCCCCTGTCCGGGCCGTCCCCGTCCGGCCCGCCCGCGACCAGCGCGACCGCGGCGGCACCGTCCCCGAACAGGCTGTTGACGACGGCGGTCCGCATCGTGCCGTCGACGGTGTACGCCGACGAGCACGCCTCCGTGCAGAGCACGACGGCGAGGTCGCCCGGGTTCGCGACCGCCCATCCCGACACGACGTTGAGGGCGTTGAGGCCGGCGTTGCAGCCCATGCCGACGACGTCCGACCGGCTGCAGTGCCGGTCGATGCCGAGCTCCCGGATGATGAGGGCGCTGAGCCCCGGGGTCAGGAACCCGGTGGTGGTGACGCAGCACAGGTGGCGCAGGTCGGCGAGGGTGCGGCCGCTGCGTTCCAGGCAGGCGAGCAGGGCGCGCGCGCCCATCTCCACCGCGTGCTCCTTGTGCTTGTCCAGCAGGTCGCCCTGCGACTCGGAGCGGCGCGCGCCGTTCTCGTCCAGCGGCGGCAACACCAGGTGGCGGCGCTCGATCGCGCTGTTGAGGAAGACCGAGCGGACCTTCGGGTCGTCGATCCCGAGGGCCTCCAGCACCTCCGGCTGGGAGTAGGAGGTGGCGGGAACGGCCGTCCCGACACCGACGATCATCGCGCGGTCGGCGGGCGCGAGCGCCCCGGGTAAGTCGAGCGGGCGGGTGAGCTCTACGGTCATCGGAACGTCCATCCCCACATGCGGCGCTTGCTGCGGATCATTTGTTTGACTCCTCTGCGGGACATCTACCGATCTCCTTGCTCGGCTCGGACGAAGCGGGACAGCCGTTCGACGCCCACCTCGATGTCACGGTCGCTGAGATAGCTGACGGAGAGCCTGATGGTGCGCTCGCCTCCTCCTTCCGGGTAGAAGTACGACATCGGCGTCCAGATGACGCCGAACTCCTCGGCCGACCGCGCCAGCGCGGCATTGTCGGCGAGGAACGGAACGTGCATGGACAGGAAGAATCCGCCGGTCGGGGCGTTCCACTCGATGCCGAGCCGCTCCCGTTCCGCCGGCGGGAAGCACCGCTCCAGCCGGTCCAGCGTGGTGCGCAGCGCGTTGCCGTAGTAGGCGGACGTCCGCCGGTTGAGGTCCGCGACGCGCCCGTCCGCCCCGAGGATCGCCCCCGCGACGACGGCCTGGCTGAGCGCCGCGGTGTTCACCGTGACCATGCTCTTGATGCGGGTGAGCTCGTCGGCGAGCAGCCCGGTGGCGCCGGCGTCGTCCACGACCACCTGGTCGGCGACGGCGAACCCCACGCGCGCGCCGGGGAAGACCGTCTTGGAGAAAGAGCCGAGGTAGACCACCCGGCGGTCCTCGTCCATGCTCTTCAGCGTCGGCACCTGCTCGCCCAGGCTCACCAGCCGGTACGGGCTGTCCTCCAGCACGAGCAGGTCCTCGCGGGCGGCCAGGTCCAGCAGCGCGCGGCGCTCGCCCGCGGGCATCGTGACGCCGGACGGGTTGGAGTGGTCCGGGATCACGTACAGCGCCCTGACCCGGCCGCCGCGGGCCTCGACCTCGCGGACCTTCGCCTCGACGTCGCGGTGCGACAGCCCGGTCGGCCGTTCGGCCACGGGCACCACCTCGATGTCGAGGAGGAGGGCCGCCCCCGTGATGCCCACGTAGCAGGGGCTGGACACGAGCAGCACGTCGCGCGGCCCGGAGAACAGTGCCCGCAGGGTCAGCAGCATGGCCTCCTGACAGCCGACGGTCACCACGACGGACTCGGGTGCGACGTCGATGCCCTCGTCCTTGCGCAGCGCGTCGGCCACGATCCCGCGGATGCGCCCGGCCGTCGGCCCGTACTGGAACAGCGCGTCGCGGATCGCCGCGGGACTCTCGCCGGACTCGGCCAGGTGGTCGATGTAGCGGTTCAGGTGGCCGGTGATCTGGTCCGTGTCGAAGAACCCGTCGTAGGGGCGGCCCGGCGCGAACGACACCGCGTCGGGGTAGCGCGCGGCGATCTCGTTGAGGAAGTTCATCGTGTCCATGACCGGGTCGGCCACGGACGAGTGCAGGGTGCTCTTGTGCAGGTCCGCTCCGTGCGCGGCGGGTGCGGGCGCACGGCGTGCCGCGGCGGCGTCCGGTCCGGACGGCGCCGCGAGGAGGCTCGCCGGGACGGCGGACACCGAGGCGGTCCCGGTCAGCACCATCGCGTCGGCGAGCTCGTCGGCCAGGAGCCGGAACGCCCGGGCCAGCGCGGGCTCGCCCCCGGCCGCCAGGGCGTGCAGCACGGGACGGCCGACCAGGACGGCCTGCGCCCCGAGGGCCAGCGCGGCCAGGACGTCGGTGCCCCGGCGGACGCCGCCGTCCATGAGCACCGGGCACGCGCCGCCGACGGCGGCGACGACCTCCGGCAGCGCGGTGAGGGCGGCGGGGGCGCCGTCGAGCTGGCGGCCGCCGTGGTTGGAGACGATCACGCCGTCGACGCCCGCGGCGACGGCACGGCCCGCGTCCTCGCCGGTCAGCACGCCCTTGACCAGGATCGGCAGATCGGTGGCCGCGCGCATCCGTCCGACCACGCTCCAGTCGAGCGCGGGTTCGAACTCGGCCCGGGCGTGCTCGGCGGGCACCGCGTAGGCGGCGCCGCCGTGGCCGTCCGGGTCGAGGTTGGCGGGGGCGAGGCCGTCCGGCAGGCGGAAGCCGTTGCGCAGGTCGCGCAGCCGCCGGCCCAGCCGGGGCGCGTCGACGGTGAGCACGAGGGCCTCGAACCCGGCCCGCTCGGCACGTTCCACCATGCGCAGCGTCGCGGCGCGGTCGCGCAGGCAGTAGACCTGGAGCCACAGCGGCGCCGACGCCTCGGCGGCCAGGTCGGCGAACGTCCGCGAGGCGAAGGTGCTGACGACGACCGGGAGCCCGGCGGCGCCGGCGGCCCGGACGGTGGCGAGCTCCCCCTCGGGGTCGGCGAGCGCCTGGTAGGCCATCGGGGCGACCGCGACCGGCGCGGCCCAGGCCCGGCCGAGGATCTTGGTCGCCAGTTCCGGTTCGGCGACCCCGGTGAGCACGGCCGGCCGGAGCCGGACGGCGTCGAACGCCGCGGTGTTCGCGGCGAGGGTGCGCTCGTCGCCGGCGCCCCCCGCCAGGAAGTCCCAGACGGCGGGGTCGAGGCGCTGCCGGGCCAGCCGTGAGAACTGCTCCAGCGAGAACGCCGCGGCCTCCTGTTCGCGTTCGGTACGGGACATGTGCAACCACCTTAGGAAGAGAGGTTCACCAAACCATCTTCTGTTGTCGCCCGCCGCTCGACAATCGCACCGCCGCACTGTCCAATTGATGGCCCTCGACAGCGTCGCGAGAAAGCGGTTACCCTTCGGTGGCCCTCGTGGCCCAACGGTAGAGGCAGACCACTTAAAATGGTCGAGATATCGGTTCGAATCCGATCGGGGGTACGGTCCAATCGCCGTACCGGACGCGGCCCGCCGCGCTTCAGCACGGCTCTTCGCGTTCGAGACGGTGCGCAAAGTCCGCCCAGATTCTGCTGCACTCCCTGGCAAGTTCGACCACCGTGCCGCCGCAGTACGGCGGCACGCCCTCGATAATTTCGGGCAAGTTCTCGGATTCCTCTGAATGTGCTCTGAGGAGGCCGAGCAGAGCCCTGCCGTCGGCGGAATTGCGCAGTTCCGGCTCGGCGTGCAGGTGCCGCACGGCGGGCCGCGGCTCCGCCGCCGGGGCGGCGGCCGGACCCGGCCGCCGCGCCCGATCCGGACCCGCCGTGGGCCGGTGCATGAGGATGGGCGGCAACGCGGCCTCGACTCCGGCCAGCAGCCGCAGGTGCGCGGGATCCTCCGCGCGGGCCCTGGGTGAGCCGGTGAGGACGAGCGCGCCGAGCGGGACGCGCACCGGTCGCGCGGCCTCGTCGAACACCGGGCCCGCGGCCCCGGTGCCGGCCGCCATCAGACCTGTCTGGCCTGGTCGGAGAAGCGCTGGCGCTCGATCGCCTCGTACAGCGCCTTGATGTTGTTGCCGCCGAAGGTGCGGGCGCCGCGCCGGTCGATCAGCTCGTAGAACAGGGTGCGCCGGGGGTGCTCGGACTCGGTGAAGATCTGCAGCATGATCCCCCAGCGGTCGCGGTCGGCGAGGATGCTCAGCTCGCGCAGCGTCTCCAGGGGGACGTCCAGCGCGCCGAGGCGCCCGGGCAGCGCGTCGTAGTAGCCGGACGGCGTCGTCAGGAAGCGCACCCCGCCGGCCGTGCTCTCCCGGACCGAGGCGGCGATGTCGGCGGTCAGGAACGCCAGGTGCTGCACGCCCGCGCCGTCGTGCGCGGCGACGAACTCGTCGATCTGGCCGGGGCTGAGCGTGGTGTCGGGTTCGAGGATGGTGAGGGTGACCTGCCCGGTCGGGTTCTCCACGACCTTCGAGTCCATCGCCTGCGCGCCGACGAGGATGCGCTCCTCGAAGATCTGGTCGAAGCCGAACACGTCCTGGTAGCGGCGGACGGTCTCGTCCAGCTCGCCGGCGGGCACGCACACGGCGATGTGGTCGACGGCCAGCAGGCCGCCGGTGGCGGCGGGCGGGTCGGCGAACTCGGTGACGGCCCCGGGGGCGAAGCCCGCGTCCGGCGAGCGCCGCGAGGTGAAGCGGTGCTCCACGTCGCCGAACCCGTAGACGGAGGCGAAGGTGACCTGGGCGTCGTCGGGGCCGAGGACGTCGGGCGGTGCGACGGGCAGCGCGCCGCGCTCGACCGCCTCGGCGAACGCCGCCTGCGCGTCGGGCACGGCCAGCGCGATCACGGCGACGCCGTCGCCGTGCCTGGCCACGTACTCGGCGGCGCGGTGCCCCTCGCCCAGGGCCGAGGTCACCAGCAGCGTGATCTCCCCCTGGCGCAGCAGCAGCGACCGGCACCCGGCCAGGCCGGTCTCTGGTCCGCCGCGCCCGCGCAGGGCGAAACCGTAGGCGTCGCAGAGGCGCGCCGCCGTCCGCTCGGCGTCCTCGACGAATAACTCGATGTGGTCGATCGACTGGATCTCCATGTCCTGCCTCCCAGGAAGCCGCGAACGCCCCCCGGCGCATTCGCACCGTCGCCCGCCCGATAGGGACGGGATCGATGTAACCGTCGGCCGGACACGCCGTCCAACCGCCGGTCCCCGCAGTTGAACGGCGCGCGGTCAGCCCGCCTTGCCGCGCGGCCCGGCGCCGTCCCGGCCGGCCTGCTGGGCGAACTCCGCCCAGATCCGCGCGCAGGCGCGGGCCAGCCGGGCGACCTCCGCGCGGCGTCCGGCCGGAATGATCCCGGCCAGCCGGTCCCACTCCGCCGGGCTGATCGTGTGGATGAGCAGCAGCCTCAGCAGGTCCCGGCCCGCCTCGCTGAAGCGCAGGGCCGGATCGGCCTTGAGCCGCTCGACCATCGCGGCGCCGTCCCGGGGCGACGGCTCCGCCGTGGCCCTCCGTTGCGCGCCGGCCCGCGGCTTCGCCGGCCGGGCGGCGGAGCCGGCGTTCCCGGCGCGTCCGCGGATGCGGTTGCGCAGGTTGCGCACCGTCTCCGGGGAGACGCCCGCGGCCCTGGCGATCTGCCGCAGCGACAGTTCGGGGTGCTCGACGATCAGCTCCGTGGCGGCGCGGCGGCCCCGCGCGTTGTCGAGCGGCCGCATTCGGCCGTCGCGTCCGATCCGCGTCTCCTCCTCTCCCGGTTCACCGAGCGTCCTGCGCCGGATCTCCGCCGCGGTCCCGCTTCTCGACATTCTCGAAGAGTCTCCAAACGAGACCCCCTGATGCGGTGAGGGCGTCAGCGCGCGGCCGCCGACGCCTCCCGGCGGAAGGCGGCCAGGTGTTCGGCCAGCAGTTCCAGGCCCTCGGCGAGCGCGCCGGGCTCGCCGCCGAACCCGACCCTGACGTGCCGCGGGGCGCCGAAGCACGAGCCCGGGATCACCAGGACACCGCGGCGCTGGAACAGCTCCTCGCAGAACGGGCCGGTGTCCTCCAGGCCCTCCAGCCGGGGGAACGCGGAGACGCCGCCCCGCGGGCGCACGAGCGTGACCAGGTCGGCGTGCTCGTCCGCCCAGCGCGTCAGCAGCTCGCGGCCCCGGCGCGCCTCCGCGAGCCGCGGCCCGATGAAGCTCTCCGCGTGCTCCAGCACCCCGAGCGCGAGCAGCTCGACGAGCGGCGACACGTGCAGCGTCGTGTAGTCGCGGATCCGCACGCACGCGGCGAGCAGGTCGGGCGGCCCGAGGCACCAGCCGAAGCGGAGCCCGGGCAGCCCGAACGCCTTGGAGAACGTTCCGAAGCCCACCGCCCGGTCGTAGAGCGTCGACGCGTCGGGCAGCGGCTCGCCGTCGTGCACGAGGTCGGCGAACGCCGCGTCCCACAGGACGTACGCGCCCACGCCCGCGGCGATGTCGAGCAGCCTCCGCTGGCCGGCCGCCGTGACCGTCGTGCCGGTCGGGTTCTGCGGGAAGTTGACGATGATCGCCCGGGTGCGCTCGGTGACCAGCGCGGCCAGCTCGTCCAGCGCCGGCCGCCAGCCCGTGTCCGGGCGCAGCCGCCACGTCCGGACGGTGCAGCCGAGCCCGGCCGCGAACTCCACCAGCAGGTGGTAGCCCGGCTCGACGACGACGACCTCGTCGCCGGGCCGCAGCAGCGCCATCAGCACCAGCGAGAGCGCCTCGCCCGACCCGCAGGTCGTCATCACCCGGTCGGGGTCGTCGCCCCACCGCCGCGCGATGGCGGCGCGGACGGCGGGCGTGCCGAGCGAGTAGCCGTCGTCGAAGACGAGCCCGTCCAGGTCGTCCTGGGTCACCCCGGTCATCCGGCGCAGCTCTCCCATGGAGTACGAGCGCACGCCGCTGGAGCTGATGTCGATCTCGCTGTTGAAGTACCGGTCGCGCAGCCAGTCCTCCAGCGGCGCGGATCGCAGTCTCATCCGGGGCACGCTCCGCTCGTCCGCCCGGCGGGACGCGGCCGGTGCTCGTCTCGGCGAAAGCGCCGTTCCTCACTCATGTGCCTCTCCGTCGGGTCATCGCGCCGACCCGGCCGGCGCGCCCTCCGCCCGATCACCGCGGCGGCTCTCAGATCCCCGCCTTGATCAGCCTCGCGTCCCGCACCGCGCGGGACTTGCGCAGGTCCGCGGTGAGGTTCACGCGCTTCAGCCAGCGGTCGGTCCCGTCGTGGCGCGCCTTGAACGGCTTGCGCCCGTGGACGACCCGGTAGTTGTCGAGGAAGCAGAAGTCGCCGGCCTCCAGGCGCATGTCGAACATCTGCGCGTCCATGGCCGCGACGAAGGTGGCCAACGCCTCCTCGGCCTCCCGGTCGCCGTCCGGGACGACCATGAAGTACGGGTCGGCCCTCATGTAGGGACGGTCGGCGTCACCGAACAGGACCGCCACGCGTTCGGGCTCGCGCTGCATGCGCTCGATGCCGTCGAAGGCCTCCTCGCCGGGGACGGAGTTGTTCTTGGCGAGGTGGGACTCGTCGGGCCGGATGCCGAACCGCTCCTGGAAGAGCACCTCGCGCACGTGCGCGGGCAGGTCGAGCGACTCCGCGTACCCGACGGTCGTGGCGGCGCCGTAGGGGTTGCGCAGGCAGGCGAACGACAGGAAGTCGCCGCGGAGCGGGTGGAAGGCGTCCTCGGTGTGCCAGGTCAGCAGCGCCTCGCTGCTCGAACCGAGCTGCTCGTTCTCGTGCCCCTTGATGGGGATGACGTCGTGGATCAGCCGCCCGTCCTGCTGGGTGGCCCAGCTGAACGGGTCGGCGAGCAGCGACCCGTACATGACGAGCAGCAGCTCCTCGCGCCGCGCGGGCGAGACCTTCGGCCGGTCCCGCCAGTGCGCCGGCGTGGGGCCGATGCGCTCCTCGTCGACCTGGTAGCCCGAGATGCAGAGCACGCCCGACAGGTGCTCCAGCCGGAACGCGTTCAGGTAGAGGCGGACGCGGGCGGGTAAGCGGTGCGCGTGCACCGTGGCGCGGTGCAGCGCCTCGTCG
Organism: Spirillospora sp. NPDC046719; assembly: GCF_040645715.1. NCBI lineage: Bacteria > Bacillati > Actinomycetota > Actinomycetes > Streptosporangiales > Thermomonosporaceae > Spirillospora > Spirillospora sp. NPDC046719. The sequence continues at coordinate 15,912 of NZ_JBEYYT010000129.1, forward strand.
CTCTCCAGGTCCTCGAAGTCGTCCTCGATCTCGTCCAGCAGGTCGTTCACCTGGCGCAGTTCCGCCTCGTTGATCTCCAGCCTGTCCATGCAGATCTTCCCTCCGTGCTCGGCGATCGAATGACCGCAATTCGCCAGCGAGATCTTCTCTCCGGCCCGGTTGAGAGGCGCCCCGCCCCGGCACGCCGTCTCAGGCATGCGGGAACGCGGTCCTCCGACATCGACATCCGCACAAAAACGCATGACTTGCCGTGTGCTCTGCGCTGCCGCGAACGTGGTTCGCGCTTCCGGACCGGACGAAGGCCCGCCATTGCGGAAAACATCGCCAGTCACGGTAGGAGTTTCACTCCGGTTGAGCTTTCTGCCGCTCGGTCCGGCCGGCCCCCTCCCTTTCACCCCGGAACTCCGGGTGCCTCGCCAGAAAGGATCACACGCGGTTAGGAAACCGACAAGGGCTCGTTACGGGGCACCGTTCTCGCTCCAGCGAGGCTCCATCGGGCCGCCGAATTCACGGGGACGTGCGCCGGCCGGGAGAAGACCGATCGCCACCCGCCGGCAGTGACGCGCCGGAGCCGCGGGCCGCGGCGGCGCGCCTCGATCCGGTCCGCCGCTCAGCGCCGGTCGGGGATCTCCGCCTCCAGGAACCGCACCAGCCGCGCCACGCCCTCGTCGATCTCGTCCTCGCGCAGGCCCGCCGCCGACAACCGCAGCACCCGCCCGCCGTCCTCGCCGCCGGGCGGCGACGACCAGACGACGCCGAAGTCCCGTGCGGCGCGCTCCCGTGCCAGGGCGTCCACCCGGAAAGGGAGCCGCACCGTCAGCGACACCCCGCTGCACGGCAGGCTCCACCGCACCCCGAGCCGGGCGGGCACCCGCCGCTGGACGCTCTGGAGCAGCAGCCGTGTGGCGGCCGCCTCGGCGCGCCTGTCGCCGGGTGACGCGGCCCGGCCGGAGCGGGGCGGCCCGAACGAGATCGTCCAGGGGTGGCGCGGCGCGGTCCCGCCGGGCGCGGTCCCGGCGGCCGCCGGACGTGTCGCCGACCGGTCCGTCATGTCCCGCTCGCCTCGACAGCCAGGGGCGGCAGGGGGTCTCCGCCGGTCTCCCATCCGGCCAGCACGGTCCATCTCCTCGCCCGCAGCTCGCGGACCAGCGCCGGGGCCGACTCCGCCCGCACCGACACCTCGACGAGACCGGCCTGCTGGCCCGGCAGATTCTCGATCATCATGTCCTCGATGTTGATCTCGGCGGCCTCGACGGCCTGGACGAGCAGCGCCAGCTCGCCGAGCCGGTCGGGGACCAGCACCGGCACCACGGTGTAGCGGTCGGCGTGCGCGCCCCGCTTGCCGGGGACACACGCCCGGCCGGCGGCGCCCCTCGCGAGCACCGCGGCGACGTCCGCGGCGGCGGCGCCGCGCAGCGCCGCCGCGATCCGGGCGAGGTCGCACACCACGGCGTCCAGGACGTCGGCGACCGGACGCGCGTTCGCGGCGAGGACGTCCGGGCGCGGTTCGGGATCTCCGGCCGCGACGACGGCGTGCACGTTCCGGCCGGCGAGGTCGAGGAAGGACTGCGGGGCGTCGGTGAACCGCGCCGCCAGGACCGACGCCACCACCTGCGGCGCGTAGCGCACCAGGGCCGTCGCCCTGTCGTGTTCGGCCGCGTCCATGACGACGGGGAAGGCCCCGCAGGACCGCACCAGCGCGGAGGCCGCCGCGACGGCGTCCGCGCCGGTCTCCGGCCCGGTGCACAGGACCCAGGCCCGGCCGAGGAACAGGCCGGTGTGCGCGTCCAGGGTGCGCAGCCGCCGGTGCTCGGTCATCGGATGGCCGCCGACGTACACCGACATGTCGCACCCGAGCCGGGCCGCCTCGGCAGCGGGCAACTGCTTGGCCCCGGCGGTGTCGGTGTAGTGGCGGGCGAGGCCGCGCCGCTGCGCCTCCAGCAGCGTGCGCGCGACGGCGGCCGACGGGACGGCCAGCACCGCGAGGTCGGCGGGCCTCCCCGGCGGGTCGGGCAGCGCCGTCCCCGCCCCCTTGCGGACGGCCGCCGCGACCGCCCCCGGGTCGCGGTCGGCGAGCAGCACCTCGGCTCCCTGCGCGCTCAGGGTCAGTGCGACCGACGTGCCCACGGCTCCCGCGCCGACGACCACGACCCGGTGCTCCCGCGCCCAGTCGGTCATCGGTTCAACCGAGCCGTTCCCGCAGTTGGACGGCCGCCGGTTCCGGCTTCGCGGCGAACCGCCCGGCCTTGGTGATCACGTCGTCGCCGTACAGGCGCAGCGCCTGTGCCAGCGCGAACTCGGCGGCGTAGGCGCGCAGGACGTCCGGCGGCTCCTCGGCGAGGTTCAGCATCGACCGGTTGGCCGACACCGCCTCGCCGTCCAGCCGTTCGAGGGCGCGCTCGATCGCGGCGTCCATCTCCTCCCGCTCGACCACCTCGTCCACCAGCAGCCGGGCCTCGGGCTCGGCGGCCCAGATCCGCCGGCCGCCGAGGATCACCTGCCGGGACGTACGCGGACCGGTGAACCGGGTGAGCCGCAGGTTCGCCACGCCCGGGACGATGCCCTCCTTGGCGGCGGGCAGGCTCAGGTAGGCGCCGGCCTCGATGATCACGTGGTCGAACGCCAGCAGGAGCTGGGTCCCGCCGCCGATGGCGAAGCCGTCGACGGCGGCCGCCCACGGCTTGGCGACCAGCGGCGAGTGCCAGCGCTCTGGGCCGGCGTCCTCGATCCGCACCCCGCGGATGATCTTGTGGATGTAGCCCAGCTCGCGCCGGAGCAGGAACCCGACCAGCGGGATCCCGCCGGCCCCGAGGGCCTTGAGGTTGATGCCGGCGCTGAACACCCGTCGCCCCCGGTAGCGTGGGTGGCTCATCTCGCCGCCGCGGACGAGCCCGACCCGGACGTCCGGGTCGAGCAGCGCGAGGTCCACCGCGGTCTCCATGTCGTCGACCTGGCGCTCGTCCTCGGCGTTCAGCCGGTCGTCGCGGCACATGGTCAGCCGCGCGGTGCCGCCGCGCCGCTCGATCCGCACCGCCTCCATCTCGGCCGCGCCGGTCCGGAGGAAGTCCGGCAGCATCGCGAGCGCGCGGGGGGTCGGCGCGAGCATCGAGTCGAGCAGGTGCGGCCCGGCCACCGGCGAGCGCAGCACGGCCCGCAGGAAGATGCCCTGGTCGATCTCCCGCCCTTCCTTGGCGGCCTGCGGCAGGCGGCGCTCGGCCTCGATCTGCGCGCGCGTGGGGACGAGCCCGGGGAACTCCTCGGCCGCCGTCTCGACCAGTTCGGCGATGCGGGGACGGCGGGACCGCCCCGCGGTGAGCCGGTCGTAGACGCCGTCGGCGTGCACCTCGAGGAAGCGTGTCCGCAGCGACCTGACCTCCGCGTGCACCGCCGCCGCCTCGGCTCGCTGCGCGGCCGTGCGGTCCTGGGGCGCGGGCAGGGCGGCCAGCCGCTTCTCCCCGAGCTCCGCGACGTCGGAGAGTACGGTGCTCGCGCTCGGTAACGCGTCCGGAATGTCGATGGTCACGGAGCCTCCCCGGCTGCAGGCGTCGGCGGCGTCAAAGTAAGCGGGCGCGCCGGAGACCGTCAATGGCGCCGTTCAACTGCTGCAGAGCCCGTGAGGACGTAAGGCGGACCGCATGGGATCGCCACCGGAAACGGCGATTTCCGGCGGCTCCTTTCCCTTGTCCGAAAAGGAAGGCCGCGGCGAGCCGCCGCCCGTGGCAGCGGTCCGCCGCGACCGGCGCGGCACGCGGGACCCGCGTCAGGTGCCGTCGATGCCCTTCTCGCCGGCGGCCTGGACGGCGGCCTGCTCCTGGAGGCGCCTCTCCGCCTCGAGGTGCGCGTCCACGATCGTCTTGACGACCTCGTCCGGGTCGTCGGTGAGGTGGATCAGGTCCAGGTCCTCGGGGGAGATCTTGCCGGACGGCAGCATCGTGGCGCGCACCCAGTCGATCAGCCCGCCCCAGAACTCCGTGCCGACCAGCACGATCGGGAACCGGGTGATCTTCTTGGTCTGGACGAGGGTGATCGCCTCGAACAGCTCGTCCAGCGTCCCGAAGCCGCCGGGCAGCACCACGAACGCCTGCGAGTACTTCACGAACATCGTCTTGCGGACGAAGAAGTAGCGGAACTCCAGCCCGATGTCGATGTGGTCGTTCAGCTTCTGCTCGAACGGCAGCTCGATGCCGAGGCCCACCGACAGGCCGCCGTTCTCGTCGCAGCCCTTGTTGGCCGCCTCCATGATCCCCGGACCGCCGCCGGTGATCACCGCGTAGCCGGCCTCGTGCAGCCGGGCGCCGATGTCCACCGCCATTTCGTACTCGTCCGACCCCGGCTTGGTGCGGGCGCTGCCGAAGACGCTGACCGCCTTCGGCAGCTCGGCGAGCAGCCCGAAGCCCTCGACGAACTCCGCCTGGATCCGCAGCACCCGCCACGGGTCGGCGTGCACCCAGTCGACCGGGCCGCGGCTGTCCAGCAGCCGCTGGTCGGTGGTGGTCTGCGGGACTGCGCGTCCGCGCAGCGTGGCCGGCCCCTGCCGGCGCGTCCGGGGGTTCGCTTCGCTTGTCATGGCCCCAAGGTAGTCCGGCGCGCCGACCGTCAGCCGCCGATTTCGGATCGGCTCGGCGGCGGCACGGTTACGGGCGGTGCGTCGGGGGCCGCCACCGGACGGCCGGGGACGAGCAGCAGCGCGACCAGCGCCCCGGCCAGCGCGATCCCCGCGGCGGCGAGCATGCCCGCCTGGAACCCGTCGGTGAGCGCGTCCACCGGGACCCGCGCGGAGGAGTGCTTCGTGGCGGCCGTCGACACCGCCACCACCACGGCCAGCCCGAGCGCGCCGCCGACCTGCTGCGTCGTGTTGATCAACCCGGACGCGAGCCCGGACTCCCCCGCCGAGGCCCCCGCGGTGGCCGCGATCGTGACGGACACGAAGACCAGCCCGCCGCCGAGGCCCATCACGACCGCCGGGCCGAGGACGTCCGCCGCGTAGTGGCCGGTGGCGGACATCCCGGCGAACCACGCCAGCCCGGCGGCGACGGCGGCGAGCCCGGCGGCCAGCGGCACCCGGGCGCCGAACCTGGTGATCAGCCGCGACCCGGCGCCGGCGCCGAACGCCATGGTGACCGCGACGGGCAGCTGCCCGAGCCCCGCCCGGATCGGCCCGTAGCCCTTCACCTGCTGCAGGTAGAGCGTCATCACGTAGAACATCGGGAAGATCGCCATCGTGGCGAGGACGGCCGCGAGGTTGCCGCCGCGCAGGGACCGTCCCCGAAAGATCCCGAGCGGGACGAGCGGGTGCCCCACCCGCGCCTCGACCGCGACGAACGCCGCGAGCAGCACCGCGGCGCCGGCGCCCCGCAGGTAGGTCGCCGTGGAGTCCCAGCCGGCGTTGTTGGCGTCGACGAGCGTGTAGACCAGCAGCGCGAGCCCGCCGGTGACCGCGGCGGCGCCGAGCAGGTCGAACCCCCGCACCTCCTGGTCGCGGGCCTCCGGCAGCAGCACGGGCGCGAGCCCGATCGCGACGGCGCCGATCGGCACGTTGACGAACAGCACCGCCTCCCAGCCGAACCAGTCGGTGAGCAGCCCGCCGAGGATCGCCCCGGCCGCGCCGCCCGCGCCCGCGACCGCGCCGAACAGGCCGAGCGCCCGGTTGCGCTCCGGGCCGTCGGTGAACAGCGTCATGATCAGCGAGAGCGCGGCGGGGGCGACCAGCGCCGCGCCGAGGCCCTGCACCGCCCGCGCGCCGACGAGGGCGCCCGCCGTGGGGGCGAGCCCGCCCGCCAGCGAGGCGGCGGTGAACAGCGCGAGCCCGGCGACGAACATCCGGCGCCGTCCGGCGAGGTCGGCGACCCGCCCGCCGAACAGCAGGAACCCGCCGAAGGTCAGCGTGTAGGCGTTGCCGACCCAGGACAGGTCGGCCTGGTCGAAGTGCAGGTCGCGGCCGATGGACGGCAGCGCGACGTTGACGATCGAGGCGTCCAGCACCAGGACGAACTGGACGGTGACGAGCAGGGCGAGGGCGAGCCCCCGCTGCCGGGCGGCCATGCGCGGCTCCTAGATGGAAGTCGAATTCCGGTTCCGCTTGCAGTCTCGGACGATACGGAAGCTCGATTCCGTTTGTCAATCCGTGGTTGACTGGAGGGGATGACCGCCGCCCCGTCAAGTCACCGGCCGCTCCGGGCCGACGCGCGCCGCAACCGGCGCCGCGTCCTGGACGCCGCGCGCGCCGCCTTCGAGGAGAGCGGCAACGACGCCCAGATGGAGGACATCGCGAAACGGGCGGGCGTCGGCGTCGGCACGATCTACCGCCACTTCCCGACGAAGCAGGCCCTGGTCGACGAACTGACCGCCGAGTGGATGGCCGACGGCGCCGCCAAGGCCGCCGACGCCCTGGCCGAGCCCGACCCCTGGGACGGGGTCGTCCTGTTCGTCCGGCGCAGCGCGGACATCATGGTCCGCAACCGCGGCCTACGCGAGGTCTTCGGCGACGTCGGGAAGCTCTTCGAAGAGGACGGGCCCGTCCAGAACAACGACCTGCAGGTCAAGGTGGCCGCGCTGCTCGCCCGCGCGCACACGGCCGGCGTCCTGCGCCCGGACGTCGGCGTCAACGAGTTCCGCGCCCTCATGTGCGGCCTCGCCATGGCCGTCACCAACACCCCGCCCGGCACCCACCAGCTCTACGCCGACGTCATCCTCAAGGGCCTACGAACCCCGTCCTGACCCCAGCGAAGCGTGTCACGCGCGCCCCCAGGCCACGGGCCGACACCACGAACACACCGGTCAAGCTCCCGCCCCGGAGGTCCGAGCCTCAGCCACCGCGCGGGCAGGCACGCGCAGCGAGCCGACACCGCGAACACGCCGGTCAAGCTCCCACCCCAGGCGTTCGACCCTCAGCCACCGCTACGGGCAGGCACGCGCAGCGAGCCGACACCACGAGCACGCCGGTCGAACTCCCACCCCGGGGGTCCGAGCCTCAACCACCGCTACGGGCAGGCACGCGGAGCGAGTGCAGCGAGCGCAGCGGGCCTGCCCGGCGACGGACGGGCTGTTTCGCCGCGGAGCGCTAGAGATCG
>NZ_JBEYYT010000130.1:0-22819 GCF_040645715.1 Spirillospora sp. NPDC046719
CGCGCCGCCCGCGCCGGACGGCCAACGAGAAGTCGACCCGCCGCCGCATCCGGTGCCCGGACGGCAGCATGAGAGAGGTCGGTCAGACCGCGACGCGGGCGCGGCCCTTGCCGCGCCGCGAGGAGAGGACGGCGCGCCCGGCGCGCGTGCGCATCCGCAGCCGGAAGCCGTGCTTCTTGTGGCGGCGGCGGTTGTTCGGCTGGAATGTACGCTTGCTCACTTTGAGGCTCCAGTGCTGCGGTCGGTTCGACTAGAAAGGCGCGATAGCTCGCATCGAGGGCCCGCGTTCGGTCCCCCGCAGCGGGGGCCCACCCGTGCCGTCCGGGCGGACGACCGGCGGGCACGCGTCACCTCCGTCGATGCGACTCGACCTCAGCACGTTACGGGCTATCCGCCCGCCGGGTCAAACGGATCACCGGTTCCCCGGCCCTGCCGGGCGGTCCCAGCCCGAGCACGGCCTGCCCTCGCCCGAACATGGCTGCCCGTTGCCCGTACGGCGTCCCGGCCCTAGCGCGGCACCCGTCGGCAGGCCCCCTCGGCAGGCCCCCTCGGCAGGCCCCTCGGCAGGCGGTCGGTGCGCATACGACGGGCCGCCGTTCGCGCGGAGCGGGGCCTGAGCGGCCGGCGGCTTCGTGTTGCGGGTGGGATCGGCAGGGGTTAAGGTCTTCCTTCCGGGCACGCCGACATTCCCGTGACGATCTGGATCGCGGTCGGTGTTCCGCCCGCCGAACCCCCCGTCAGAGAACCGCCCGCGCACCGGCCGCCGAAGTGGCCGGAGACCTCCCGTCCCCGCGTCTCCCGCCCCTGCGGCGGAGTTTTGCACAGGGTCCCGCATGCCTATGCACAGCATGTGGACAACTCTGTGGACAACTCGTGAGAGAGTAAGGCTTCCGCGTCGCGGCCGTGCCCAACGAGGCGGGCCGCAACCCGTGGGAGAGCCGGGCAGTCAGGTACTCCGTTGACCGGAGTTGTGGGGAGGGGACCTTGCGCATGGACGGTCAGGATCTCGGATCGGTCTGGGCCCGCACCCTCACCGCGCTGTCTGAGAGCGATTTGTCCCCGAGCTACCGCGCATGGCTGCCGATGGTCCGCCCGCTGGCCCTGGTGGAGGGGACGGCGCTGCTCGCGGCGCCGAACGAGTTCGCCAAGGACGCGCTGGAGACCCGGCTGCGCAACCTCATCACGCAGGCGCTCTCCCATGAGCTGGGCAGGGAGATCCGTGTCGCGGTGACGGTCCAGCCGGAGCCGCCCGCGGTGCCGGGCCCTGGCCCGGGCGGCGGTTCGCGGGCGGGGTCGGGCGAGCCGCTGCCGGCGCCGGTGCCCGGCGGCGGGCCGCACGAGTCCGCACCTTCTTCTTATGGCGAACGGCCGCTCGACGACCGCGAGCGCGAGCGGGACCGCGACCGGCCTTACACGGATCAGCAGCCGTACGGCGACTCTCCTTACTCGGAGCGTCAGGATTACGGCGACCGCTCGTACCCGGAGCAGCCGTATGGCGACCCTGGGTATCGCGCGCCGTCCGAAGTTACCCACAGGCCCGGCCTTCCCGGTGGATATCCACAGGGCGACGACAACGATCGTGGATGGCCGCAGCGCGACAACGACCACGGCGCGCCGTTCCCCCCGGCTCCGCGCCCTCCGGCGTACGGCGCCGGTCCGGGCGGCCGGGGGCCGTCCTCCTATGACCGGGGGCACGTCCCGGGTTTTCCGGGGCGCGGCCGTCCGCAGGAGGGGTTCGGCGGCCAGGAGGGATTCGGCGGTTCGGAGGGGTACGGGGGCGAGCCTCCCGGAAGGCCCCCACACGCGCCGTCGCATCTGAACGACCGGACCCTCGGCCCGCTGCGTCCGGGAGGGCGCGGCGAACCGCTCGGCCGGGAGCCCCAGCACGGTCCCGCCGAGCCTCCGCTAGGACACGACGAGGACTCGTACAAGACGGAGTTCCCCGGCGCGGAGAAGTCGTACACAGGGCCGGAGCAGTACCCGGCGTCCGAGCAGTACCGGGGTGAAGAGCCGCCGTACCGCGGTGAAGGCGGTTTCCGCGACGACGAGGCGTCCGACTCCCGTGGACCGGTCCCCGCACCAGGCGGCGGCCCCGGCGGACCCGGCGGTCCTGGCGGTCCTGGAGGTCCCGCCTCCGCCGGATCAGGGGCGCCCGGGGGCGCGCGCGAGGGTGGTGGCGGTCAGGGCGCCGGCGCGTCCGAGCACGCCCGCCTGAACCCGAAGTACACGTTCGAGACGTTCGTCATCGGCTCCTCGAACCGGTTCGCGCACGCGGCGGCCGTCGCCGTCGCCGAGCAGCCCGCCAAGGCGTACAACCCGCTGTTCATCTACGGGGACTCCGGCCTCGGCAAGACGCACCTGCTGCACGCGATCGGCCATTACGCGCAGAGCCTGTTCAATGGCGCGCGGGTCCGGTACGTCAGCTCCGAGGAGTTCACGAACGACTTCATCAACTCGATCCGCGACGGCAAGGCGGACGGGTTCCGCCGCCGCTACCGGGACGTCGACATCCTCCTCGTCGACGACATCCAGTTCCTTGAGGGCAAGGAGCAGACGCAGGAGGAGTTCTTCCACACCTTCAACACGCTCCACAACGCCAGCAAGCAGATCGTGATCTCCAGTGACCGTCCGCCCAAGGAGCTGGTCACGCTGGAGGACCGGCTGCGCAACCGGTTCGAGTGGGGCCTGACGACCGACGTCCAGCCGCCGGAGCTGGAGACCCGGATCGCGATCCTGCAGAAGAAGGCCCGCCAGGAGGGCCTGGCCGCGCCGCCGGACGTGCTGGAGTTCATCGCCTCGCAGATCGCGACGAACATCCGGGAGCTGGAGGGCGCGCTGATCCGGGTGACGGCGTTCGCGAGCCTGAACCGGCAGTCGGTCGACATGAAGCTGGCGGAGATCGTCCTGAAGGACCTGATCCCGAACGACTCCGGCCCGGAGATCACCGCCGCGATGATCATGGCGCAGACGGTGGAGTACTTCGGCACGACGATCGAGGACCTGTGCGGGCCGTCGCGGTCCCGGATGCTGGTGACGGCCCGGCAGATCGCGATGTACCTGTGCCGGGAGCTGACGGACCTGTCGCTGCCGAAGATCGGCCAGCAGTTCGGCGGCCGCGACCACACCACCGTGATGCACGCCGAGCGCAAGATCCGCTCGCTGATGGCGGAGCGCCGCGCGATCTACAACCAGGTCACCGAGCTCACCGGGCGGATCAAGCACCAGGCCCGCAAACGCTGAGGATAAGCCTGGGGACGGGCCTTCCCGGGCTGTGTACGAGGACCGTGCACAGGCCCGTTCGAACGCCCGATCGAGACAGGCCCGGCACGGCGCCCGAATCAAGATCGACACGCACAGCCTGGGGATAACCCTGGGGATCCCGACCGAAAGGCCGGGGAAAACCTGCGGACAACATGGGGACGACTCGTGGACCGATTGTGGAAGCCCTGGGGACGGCCACCCGGCATCATGGGGACGAACCCGTGGACAAGCTGGGGAAGCGTTGGGGACGCCCTGGGGACGGCCCCGACCGGTCCCCGCCACGACGGCCGGCCGACGCCGCGGCCAGGGAGAACCTGCGGAAAACTCGTGGACAACCGGGGGATGACGTGAGGATGACGTGTGGGGACGGAATCGCCGTCCCCAGCGCGGCTCGCCGCGTCCACCGCCGATGCACAGCCCCCGTGGACGGAGATCCGTGGCCTCACCTGCGGGAACGCGGGCTGTCCACACTATCCACGGCCCCTATTACTGGTACTGCACTACTTCTCTACTCAAGAAAAGATCCAACTCAAGCTAGGGCCTGGGGACAACGCGCCCCGAGCGCCCGAGCCGAGGCCGAACCACCTCACCCTTGTCCGACACCTGCAGGAGGCGGGTCCCCTTGAAGTTCCGCATCGACAGAGACGCCCTGGCCGACGCCGTGGCCTGGACGGCGCGCACGCTGCCGGTCCGGCCCCCGGTGCCGGTGCTCGCGGGCATGCACATCGTCGCCGGAGGCGAAGGCAACGACGACCGCCTGAAGCTGTCGGCGTTCGACTACGAGGTCTCCGCGCAGGTCTCGACGGAGATCGACGTGGAGGAGGCGGGGACGGCGCTGGTGTCCGGCCGCCTGCTCGCCGAGATCTCGCGCAGCCTTCCTCCCCACCCTGTGGAGGTGACGACCGACGGCGCGAAGGTGATGCTGCGCTGCGGGAGCGCGAAGTTCACCCTCCTCACCATGCCTGTGGAGGACTACCCGTCGCTGCCGGAGATGCCACCGGCCGCGGGCGCGGTGGGCAGCGACGAGTTCGCCGCGGCCGTCGCGCAGGTCGCGATCGCCGCGGGCAAGGACGACACGATCCCCATGCTCACGGGCGTGCGCGTGGAGATCGAGGGCGAGACGGTGACGCTCGCGTCGACGGACCGGTACCGGCTGGCCGTCCGGGAGCTGCACTGGAAGCCGGAGCGGCCGGACTTCTCCGCGGTCGCGCTCGTCCCGGCGAAGACGCTCGCCGACACCGCCAAGTCGCTGACCGCGGGCGCCGAGGTGTCGATGGCGCTGGCCGGGACGGGCGGCGCCGGCGAGGGCATGATCGGCTTCGAGGGCGGCGGGCGCCGCACCACCTCGCGGCTGCTGGACGGCGACTTCGTCAAGTACCGGTCGCTGCTGCCGAGCGAGTACGCGGGGCTGGCGGAGGTGAACACGGGGCAGTTCATCGAGGCGGTGAAGCGCGTGTCGCTGGTCGCCGAGCGCAACACCCCCGTGCGGCTGTCGTTCAGCCAGGGCGAGGTCGTCCTGGAGGCGGGGACGGGCGACGAGGCGCAGGCCGTGGAGGCCCTGGAGGCCACGCTGGAGGGCGAGGACATCGACATCGCCTTCAACCCCGGGTTCCTGCTCGACGGGCTCTCGGCGATCGGCTCGGACGTCGCGCGGCTGTCGTTCACGACGCCGACCAAGCCGGCGGTGCTGACGGGCAAGCCGCCGCAGGACGGTGAGAACCCGAACTACCGTTATCTGATCATGCCGGTGCGGTTGTCTGGGTAAAGACCGGTCCTGGGGCATACCTGGGGGAGACGACCGGTCCGCGGGGGATCCGCCCCCGCGGACGGGCACGGGCAGTTACGCACAGGGGAGAAGTGAGCATGGAGCTGGGCATCATCGGCCTGGGCAAGATGGGCGCGAACATGGCCGAGCGGCTGCGCCGCGGCGGTCACACGATCATCGGCTACGACCACAACGCCGATCTCAGCGACGTCGGCTCCGTCGAGGAACTGGTCCAGCGCCTCACCCCGCCCCGTGCCGTGTGGGTGATGGTGCCCGCGGGCGGCCCGACCCAGGACACCATCAACAAGCTGGCGGAGGTCCTGGAGGAGGGCGACCTCGTCGTGGACGGCGGTAATTCACACTATGTGGACGACCAGAAGCACGGCGAGGAGCTGGCGGCGAAGGGCATCGGCTTCCTCGACTGCGGCGTCAGCGGCGGCGTGTGGGGCCTGCAGAACGGCTACGCGCTCATGGTCGGCGGCGACGACGAGAACGTGAAGCGGATGATGCCGATCTTCGAGACCCTCAAGCCGGAGGGCGAGTACGGCTTCGTGCACTCGGGGAAGATCGGCGCGGGCCACTACGTGAAGATGGTCCACAACGGCATCGAGTACGCGATGATGCAGGCGTTCGGCGAGGGCTACGAGCTGATCGAGGCGAGCCCGCTGGTCACCCGGGTGCCGGAGACGTTCCTCAGCTGGCAGGAGGGCACGGTCATCCGGTCCTGGCTGCTGGACCTGCTGAACCGCGCCCTCAAGGACGACCCTGAGCTGGACGACCTGCGCGGCTACGCCAACGACTCCGGCGAGGGGCGCTGGACGGTGCAGGCCGCGGTGGAGCACGCGGTGCCGCTGCCGGCGATCAGCGCGTCGCTGTTCGCGCGGTTCGCCTCCCGGCAGGACGACTCCCCCGCGATGCGGGTCGTCGCGGCGCTGCGCAACCAGTTCGGCGGGCACGCGATCGAGTCCGCCAAGGGCGCCGACTCCCCCGGCGCCGACGTGGAGCCCCCGAAGGTCTGACCCGCCGCGGAGTTATCCACAGAACGCGCCGGGTGTGTGGGCGGCGCGCGAAAGGCTCTACCCTCGTGTCCCGTGCACGTCGCCCACCTCTCGCTCCAGGACTTCCGGTCGTACGCCACCGCGGAGGTGGCGCTCGCGCCGGGCGTGACCGCGTTCGTGGGGCCGAACGGGCAGGGCAAGACGAACCTGGTCGAGGCGATCGGGTACGTCGCCTCGCACGGCAGCCACCGCGCCGCGACGGACGCGCCGCTCGTCCGGCAGGGCGCGCCGCGCGCGATCGTCCGCGCGGGGGTGGTGAAGGACGACCGCAAGGCGCTGATCGAGCTCGAGATCAACCCGGGGAAGGCGAACCGGGCGCGGCTGAACCGATCCCCCGTCCCCAGGCCCCGGGAGATCCTGGGGATGCTGCGGACGGTGCTGTTCGCCCCCGAGGACCTCGCGCTGGTGAAGGGCGACCCGGGGGAGCGCCGCCGGTTCATGGACGAGCTGCTGACGGCGCGGGCCCCCCGGTTCGCGGCGGTCCGATCCGACTACGAGCGGGTCCTCAAGCAGCGCAACGCGCTGCTGAAGTCGGCGGCGGCGCACCGCCGGTCCCCCGGCCCGGAGGTGCTCGCGACGCTGGACGTGTGGGACGCGCACCTCGCGCGGACCGGAGCGGAGCTGCTGGCCGGGCGGCTGGAGCTGGTGGAGGCGCTGCGTCCGCTCGTCGCGCGCGCGTACGCGGCGCTCGCCCCGTCCAGCGGCCTGGCGGATCTGCACTACCGGAGCTCGCTGGGCGCCGAGGAGTTGTCCACAGACCGTGGACGGCTGGGCGAGCAGCTGCTCGCCGGTGTGGCGGAGGCCCGCAAGCAGGAGCTGGAGCGCGGGGTGAGCCTGGTCGGGCCGCACCGCGACGAGCTCGTCCTGCGGCTGGGGGAGCTGCCCGCGCGCGGGTACGCCAGCCACGGCGAGTCGTGGTCGTTCGCGCTGGGGCTGCGGCTCGCGGCGTTCGACCTGCTCCGCGCGGACGGCGACGACCCGGTGCTGATCCTCGACGACGTGTTCGCCGAGCTGGACGCGGGGCGCCGCAGCCGGCTGGCGGAGATGGTGGCGCCGGCGGAGCAGGTGCTGATCACCGCGGCGGTGCCGGCCGACGTCCCGGAGGAGCTGACGGGCGGTTCCTACACCGTCTCCGACGGCCGGGTCGTCCGGGACTGACCGGGAAGGGGCGCGCAGGTGGGCAGTGATCCCCAGAAGCGGCGGGCCGGGGGAGAACGTCCCGGCTCGGACGCCGATGATCCACAGGATGTGCACAACTCCCCCGGTCCGGTGAATTCTCCGGAACCCGGGGGTGTGGACGGAGCCGGTGATCCCCAGGCTGTGGACGGCGGGACGGCCGACGCGGCCGCCGCGGCCGGGGAGCCGGCGGCCGCGGCGAAGTCGGGGATCGAGCTGGCGCGGGAGGCGCTGGCGCAGGCGAAGGCGGACGCGCTGAAGCGCGGCACGCTGCCCGGCCAGGGCGGGCGGCGCAAGGGCGCGGCGAAGCCCGTCCGCACGCGGGATCCGGGCCGCGGCGGCGACCCGAAGGCGTTCGGCGCGGCGATCCGGGAGCTGCTGGCCACGCGGGGGTGGGAGCAGCGCGCGGCGGTCGGCGGCGTGTTCGGCAACTGGGCCGGCATCGTCGGTCCCGAGCTGGCCGAGCACACCCGCCCGGAGCGGTTCGAGGACGGGGAGCTGACCGTCGCCGCCGACTCCACGACGTGGGCGACGCAGCTGCGGCTGCTGTCGTCGACGCTGGTGCGGCGGCTGAACGAGGAGCTGGGGCACGGGACGGTCCGCCGGGTGAAGGTGGTCGGCCCGGCGTCGGGCCCCCGTCGCACCGGCGGCTGGCGCGTACGCTGAATCGCCGGTCGGAGGCGGCGGGTCCTCCGGAACCGGCGTCGTCCGTGACCGGCGTCGCCCGGAACCGGTGCCCTCGGGAACCGGTGTCGTCGGGAAGTGACAAGGCGGCGGGGCCGATCACGCGCGGCCGGGGCGCCGGTTGCGCGGGGTGACGGGATGTCAGTGGCGGGTGGGAACATCTGTTCGGGAAGCCCGGTGACGAGTTCAGCAACGAGGGCGCCGTAGGCCAGAGAACCCCCCTAGGGCTATGGGGGGATGCATCTCCAGGCCCGCTCGGCCGCCACACGCGCACACAGCGCTCGGGAGTGCCACTTTTCGCCGTGTGACCCGGTAGAATGATGACGGGTTCAGGATGCTGCACCGCCATGGGGTGCCCGGAGCTCTCACGAACACGTACAGAGCACTAGGGCGCCCTCATGTGTGTACGGGGCACACCGCGCTCCCCTGGGCGCGGGGCGGCTCACCATCCCCGGCAGGAGGATCTCCTTTGGCGTACGACGCTAGTTCGATCACTGTCCTTGAAGGCTTGGAAGCGGTTCGCAAGCGTCCGGGCATGTACATCGGGTCGACCGGTGAGCGCGGCCTCCATCACCTGGTCTACGAGATCGTGGACAACTCGGTCGACGAGGCCCTCGCGGGCTACGCCGACGACATCGTCGTGACGCTGCGCGCGGACGGCGGCGTCAGCGTGGTCGACAACGGCCGCGGCATCCCGGTGGGCGAGCATCCGGTGGAGAAGCGGCCGGCGATCGAGCTGGTGCTGACGACGCTGCACGCCGGGGGCAAGTTCGACGGGAAGTCCTACGCGGTCTCCGGCGGCCTGCACGGCGTCGGCTCCGCGGTGGTGAACGCCCTGTCGACCCGGCTGGAGGCCGAGGTCAAGGTCGACGGCCACGTGTGGCGGCAGTCCTACACCTGGCAGGGCCCCGAGACGGAGCTGCGGAAGGGCGAGGAGACCGCCGAGACGGGCACCCGCATCACCTTCTGGCCCGACGGCGACATCTTCGAGACCCTCGAGTGGAACTTCGAGACGCTGTCGCGCCGCATGCAGGAGATGGCGTTCCTGAACCGGGGCCTGTCGATCACCCTGCGCGACGAGCGCCCCGACCACTCCAACGGCGAGTCCGGCGGCGAGCCGCACGTGGTGAAGTACCACTACGAGGGCGGCATCGAGGACTTCGTCCGCTACATCAACGCGCGCAAGGACGCGGTCCACGAGTCGACGATCTACTTCGGCGACGACACCGAGGGCATGTCGGTGGAGATCGCCATGCAGTGGAACTCCTCGTACGCCGAGTCGGTGCACACGTTCGCGAACACGATCAACACGGCGGAGGGCGGCACCCACGAGGAGGGGTTCCGCGCGGCGCTGACCACGATCGTCAACCGGTACGCGCGCGACAAGGGGCTGCTGCGCGAGAAGGACGACAACCTGACCGGTGAGGACGTCCGCGAGGGCCTCACCGCGATCATCTCGATCAAGCTGGCCGACCCGCAGTTCGAGGGGCAGACGAAGACCAAGCTCGGCAACACCGAGGCGAAGTCGTTCGTGCAGCGGGCCTGCAACGAGCATCTCCGCGACTGGTTCGAGGAGAACCCGGGCGAGGCCAAGGAGATCATCAACAAGGCGTCGCAGGCCGCGCGCGCGCGTGTGGCGGCGCGGCAGGCGCGCGACCTGACCCGGCGCAAGAGCCTGCTGGAGTCGACGTCGCTGCCCGGCAAGCTGTCGGACTGCCAGTCGACCGACCCGTCCAGGTCCGAGCTGTACATCGTCGAGGGCGACTCGGCGGGCGGCTCGGCGAAGGGCGGCCGCAACCCGCACTTCCAGGCCATCCTGCCGATCCGCGGCAAGATCCTGAACGTGGAGAAGGCGCGGATCGACAAGATCCTCAAGAACAACGAGGTCCAGGCGATCATCACCGCGCTCGGCACCGGGGTGCACGACGAGTTCGACATCTCCAAGCTGCGCTACCACAAGATCATCCTGATGTCGGACGCCGACGTCGACGGCCACCACATCAACACGCTGCTGATGACGCTGCTGTTCCGGTTCATGAAGCCGCTGATCGAGGCCGGGCACGTGTACCTGTCGCAGCCCCCGCTGTACAAGATCAAGTGGGACGCCCGGGGCAACGAGGCCGACTACGCCTTCTCCGACGCCGAGCGCGACGCGATCATCGAGGCCGGGATCGCGGCGGGCAAGCGCGACCCGCGCCCCCGCGACCAGGTGCAGCGCTTCAAGGGCCTCGGCGAGATGAACGCCAACGAGCTGTGGGACACCACGATGGACCCCGACAACCGGGTCCTGCTGCAGGTGCAGCTCGACGACGCGGCGCAGGCCGACGAGCTGTTCAGCGTGCTCATGGGCGAGGAGGTCGAACCCCGCCGGGAGTTCATCCAGCGCAACGCCAAGGACGTGCGCTTCCTCGACATCTGACAGGTGCGGCGGCCCCGGCCCGCCCTGACCGGCGGCGGGGCTCCCATCGGGCGTCGTACTTCGTTCCCACTTAGCAGAAGAGGTCTTGAGAGTGACGGACGTGACCGCAGAGGGCGGACACTCGGACGGGCGGATCGAACCGGTCGACATCCAGGTCGAGATGCAGAAGAGCTATCTCGACTACGCGATGTCGGTCATCGTGTCGCGCGCGCTGCCCGATGTCCGCGACGGCCTCAAGCCGGTGCACCGCCGGGTCATGTACGCGATGTACGACGGCGGCTACCGGCCCGACCGCGGCTACTTCAAGTGCGCGCGCGTCGTCGGCGACGTCATGGGGAACTACCACCCGCACGGCGACTCGCCGATCTACGACGCGCTGGTCCGCCTGGCGCAGCCGTGGTCGATGCGGTACCCGCTGGTCGACGGCAACGGCAACTTCGGTTCGCGCGGCAACGACCCCGCGGCGGCCATGCGGTACACCGAGTGCCGCATGGCGCCCCTGGCGATGGAGCTGCTGCGCGACATCGACAAGGAGACCGTCGACTTCTCCCCGAACTACGACGGCCGCTCCGCCGAGCCGGACGTCCTGCCGTCGCGGTACCCGAACCTGCTGGTCAACGGGTCCGCCGGCATCGCGGTCGGGATGGCCACGAACATCCCGCCGCACAACCTGCGCGAGGTCGCCGACGGCGTCCGCTGGTACCTGGAGAACTACGGCGCGTCCGACGAGGAGCTGCTCGAGGCGCTGATCGAGCGGATCAAGGGCCCCGACTTCCCGACCGCCGGCCTGATCGTCGGCCGCAAGGGCATCGAGGAGGCCTACCGCACCGGCCGCGGCTCCATCACGATGCGCGCCGTCGTCGAGGTCGAGGAGATCCAGGGCCGCACCTGCCTGGTCGTCACCGAACTCCCCTACCAGGTCAACCCGGACAACCTCGCACTGAAGATCGCCGAGTCGGTCAAGGACGGCAAGCTCGACGGCATCGCCGATGTCCGCGACGAGACGTCCGGCCGGACCGGCCAGCGCCTGGTGATCGTTCTCAAGCGGGACGCGGTCGCCAAGGTCGTCCTGAACAACCTGTACAAGCACACCCAGCTGCAGGAGACGTTCGGCGCGAACATGCTCGCGCTGGTCGACGGCGTGCCGCGCACGCTGCGCGTCGACCAGTTCGTCCGGCACTGGGTCGCGCACCAGATCGACGTCATCGTCCGCCGCACCCGGTTCCTGCTCCGCAAGGCCGAGGAGCGCGCCCACATCCTGCGCGCGCTGCTGAAGGCGCTCGACCGGATCGACGAGGTCATCGCGCTGATCCGCCGGTCGCCGTCGGCCTCGGAGGCGCAGCAGGGCCTGATGGACCTGCTGGAGATCGACGAGATCCAGGCGCAGGCGATCCTGGACATGCAGCTGCGCAAGCTCGCCGCCCTGGAGCGCCAGGCGATCACCGACGAGTACGACAAGCTGATGGCGGAGATCGCCGACTACAACGAGATCCTGGCCTCGCCGGAGCGGCAGCGCCAGATCGTCGGCGACGAGCTGGCCCCGATCGTCGAGAAGTTCGGCGACGACCGGCGCACGCAGATCATCCCGTTCGACGGCGACGTGTCGTACGAGGACCTCATCGCCGAAGAGGACGTCGTCGTCACCATCACCCGCGGCGGCTACGCCAAGCGCACCAAGACGGACCTGTACCGGGCGCAGCGGCGCGGCGGCAAGGGCATCCGCGGCGCGCAGCTCAAGCAGGACGACATCGTCGACCAGTTCTTCGTCACCACGACGCACCACTGGATCCTGTTCTTCACGAACAAGGGCCGGGTGTACCGGGCGAAGGCGTACGAGCTGCCGGACGCCGGGCGCGACTCGCGCGGCCAGCACGTCGCGAACCTCCTCGCGTTCCAGCCGGACGAGCACATCGCCCAGGTCATGGACCTGCGCGACTACGAGGTCGCCCCCTACCTCGTGCTCGCCACGAAGAAGGGCCGCGTCAAGAAGACCGCGCTGAGCGACTTCGACTCGCCCCGCACCGGCGGCATCATCGCGATCAACCTGATCGACGACGACGAGGTGATCGCCGCGCGGCTCGTCTCCGCCGACGACGACCTGCTGATGGTGTCCACCGGCGCGCAGGCGATCCGGTTCCACGCCGACGACGACTCGCTGCGCCCGATGGGCCGCGCCACCTCCGGCGTGATCGGCATGCGCTTCGAGGAGGACCAGGAAGTCCTGAACATGCTGGTCGTGAAGGACTCCGACCACGATGTCCTGGTCGCGACCGAGGGCGGCTACGCCAAGCGGACCCCCGTCGACCAGTACCCGGTCCAAGGACGGGGTGGTAAGGGAGTTCTCACCGCTAAGATCGTGGAATCTCGCGGCAGGTTGGTAGGGGCTCTGATGGTCCGCCCGGACTACGAGGTCTTCGGCATGACCTCGAACGGCGGGGTCATCCGCACCAGCGCAGCGGAGATCAAGCAGTCCGGCAGGCAGACCATGGGCGTCCGCCTGATGAACCTCGCCGAGGGGGACAGCGTGGTCGCGATCGCGAGGAACGTAGAGTCCACCATTGAGGACTCAGTCGACGCCGAGGGGGGCGATGGTGAGTGACGCGTCCGTCCGCCTCACCGAGCCGCTAGGCCAGGAGGACACGTGAGCACGGAGCCCGGCAAGAGCAAGGGCGGGCCCGGCGGGGGCCGCAGCGGCAAGGGGGCGGCCGGCAAGCCCGCCGGCCGCCCGGCCGCCTCCGGGAAGTCCGGGGACCGGACCGTCGCCGCGGCGTCCGCGAAGCCCGCCCGGGACGAGCCCGCCGCCGAGGTCGACTCCGACGCCGCCGCGCCGGACGGCGGCTCGAAGTCCTCGTCCGGCTCCTCCGGTTCGGACGAGACCCGGGTGGACCTCGCCCACCTGAAGGAGGAGCCGGAGGCGTCCGGCGCGCCGGAGATCGCTCCGGTCAGGGACACCGCCGAGCCGTCCCGGCCCGCCAAGGACGCCGCCAGGCCCGCCAAGGACGCCGGCAAGCCCAGCTGGACGAAGCCCGCGGAACCGTCCGGGTCCAGGTCGACGGGCCGCACGGAGAAGCCGTCGGTGCCTCCTCCCGCGCCGGCCGCCGCCGCGTCGGGCGGCGGCTCGGGGAGCCGGCCCGGCTCCGGCTTCGCCGGGACCGTCCTGAAGGACCGCCCGTCCGCCGCGGTCGCCCCGGTGAACTCCAACGCGCCCGCGCAGGCGAAGCCGGCCCGCAAGGCCCAGCTCCAGCTCGCCCGGCTCGAGCCGTGGTCGGTGATGAAGTTCAGCTTCGTGATGTCGCTGGTCTGCTTCGTCGTGCTGCTGGTCGCCGTCGTCGTGCTGTACGTGATCCTGTCCGGTCTCGGCGTCTTCGACGCGATCAGCGACACCGTGAACAGCCTCACCAAGCAGCAGGGCGACACCACCGGCGGCGTCGACGCCGGCAACTGGTTCTCCTTCGCCCGCGTGTTCGGCTACACGGTCCTCGTGGGCGCCCTGAACGTCCTGCTCATCACCGCCCTGTCCACGGTCGGCTCCGTGATCTACAACCTCGCCGCCGACCTCGTGGGCGGTGTCGAGGTCACCCTCAAGGAGGCCGAGTAGCGCGATCCCGCCGCCGTCCGGCAATCGATTTCCGGTTGCCCTTCCACATGGGGTAATCTCTGGTTGCGCCGCAAGGGCGGCGGCAGTGCGGGCCTATAGCTCAGTCGGTTAGAGCGCATCCCTGATAAGGATGAGGCCGGTGGTTCAAGTCCACCTAGGCCCACAACAAAAGCGCAGATCAGAGGCTGGTTCCGAATGTTCCGGAACCAGCCTCTTGATCGTTTGGCACTCCCATGGCACTCGGACCCCGTGCCATCAGGCCGCACGTCACGACATCCGAAACTCCCCGCCGGACTTCAGAGCTTTCCCCTCGTGGACACGGCGGAGCCGTGCGGTCGCGGTCCTGGACGAGGCAGGGAAGAACATCCTGCTCATCTACCGGCGCCGGTTCGTCCGGCCCCAGCCCTGTCAGCCCGAGGGGGAAGCCGCGGCCCTCATGTCGTCACGAGCATGGGGAGTGGGCAGGAACTTGCGTTGTGGCCACGGCCAGGCCGCAGGATGCTCGATCGCCTCGCGCAGCTCACGAAGGTTGGCCGCCTCCACCAGCCGGGCGCCGCCAGGCAGCGGAACCAGCGCCCACCATGCCCCGGTAACGTGCCCGTACCAGGTGACGGCCTCGGTTCCGGGACGCCTACCCATCGGCCTGCGCGGCGAGCTTGCCCTTCACGGCGACGACGACGTCATGCAAATGTGCGTCGTCCGCCGGAGCGACAGCGGCACCGCCCGGGAAGCTGAACCACAGTTCCCCACCGCAGACCGCCCGCCGGTCACACCGCAGCAGCACCGGCGAACCGAACGCGGCCGGAACAGCGAGCAGCGGCTCGGACTCCGCCATCTCCACCGCATACCCATGCGACTTGAGCGCCTGCGCCAACGCCCAAACCCGCAGCCGCCGCGCCTCCGTCAACTCCGAAGCTTCTGTTGCCATGGGGAGCCGTCCTCTCTTCGAGGCGGAGGACGGGGATTGACCGTTGTCACCTGCCGCCTCTTCCATGGGCTTGAGCCTGTCTTTTCAGGCTGTCTCCTCAGAGGCGCCTTCCAGGGGGCCACGGAGGGGCCAGACTGAGGAGTGAGGGAGGGGCCGGCGTGATTAACGAAAGACGTCAGCGGTTCGGGCTGTATCTCGCGGGCTTGCGGCGGGACGCACGCAAGAGCCAGCGGCAGCTCGCCGAGGCGTTGTGCCGCATCTCGGGGACGGCGTCCGTGACACGCCACGAGATCAGCCGCTGGGAGCGAGGCGAGCGAATCCCCGACGTGTGGCTTCCCGCCCTCGCTGTAGCGCTGGACGTCCCGTTGCAGACGCTTGAACGGGCAGCGGCCCACGCCCGCGGGGAGGACATCGGCACCGGGACGCCCAGCCCGGCCGAAGCACTCGCCCACTTCCTGCCCGAAGACGTCGAGCTTGGACCGATGGCCAGCAGCACAGGCCGCCGGGTTGGAGCTTCCACGGCGGTCGCGCTCGCCGATCGCGCCCACGGACTCCGGCTTGCGGACGACGTCGTCGCCAGCAGTGATCTACTCGCGCCCGCATTCCGAGAGCTGGACGCAGCCGTCCGGCTCTACCGGGAGACGACGCATTCCGAGGAGACCGGCCGCTCGCTTCTCAGCAGCATCGGCGAGATCGCCCAGATCGCCGGATGGATCGCCAGCGATGCGGGCGAGCACGACCAAGCGGCACGCGCCTACCGACTCGGCGTCTCGGCAGCCAGGGAAGCCGGAGACCTGGCGCTCGTCGGCAACCTCGCGGGGAGTTTGGCCTACCAGCTCTCCAATACCGGCCATGAGGACGACGGGCTGAGTCTCGCCCGCGCCGCACTGGAGAGGGCTGGGCCAGAAGCACCGGCTAAAGCCCGCGCGCTCTACCTTGACCGGGTCGCATGGGCGCAGACCAAGGCGGGCAACCCGCAGCTGGCGATGCGCGCACTCGCGGAAGCCCACGAGGCCATGGCCGACGAGGACTCGCAGGAGGCGCCCGACTGGGCTTACTGGGTCTCGCCCGAAGAACTCGACGTGATGGACGCCCGTGTCTACACCGAACTCCGGCGACCGCTACGAGCCGTCCCGCTCCTGCGAGAAGTCCTCAGCCGGTACGACTCCACGCACACGCGGGAACTCGCCCTCTACCTCTCATGGCTCGCCGTCGCCCTGGTGGATGCCAACGAGCCTGAAGAGGGTGCCAAGATCGCGCGACACATGCTCGACCTCGCAGCCGACTTCCCGAGCGACCGGACGGCTCGGCGTGGCCGCGTTGTCCTCGCCAAGCTGGAGCCGTACCGAGACGTCCCCGAGGTGCGCGAGATACTCGATACCTACGCCGCCTAACGACTGCGCAGCAGGTCAGGAGCTACTCAGCCGGGGCGACTCCGACCGGGCAGGACAGGGCCCGTTCTGCGCGTCGAGCTGGACCGTTCGATCTCCAACGTGGGCTGGCCTCGATCTTCCCCATCGCCTGCAAGGTCATCTAGACGAGTTGATCCGAAGTTTCGGCCCGTCAAAGGGGCAAGGGTGTCCAAGATCCGTGTGTGACGACAGACCTGAACACCCTCTTGACCGCACTGTATGTGAAGATCGACGACGAGATCGGGGGAACCCGATGCATGGGCAGGCCGCCGCTGCTCAGCGACTCCGAACTCGTCTGCCTGGCCGTGGCCCAGGCCCTGCTTGGCTACCACTCTGAGTCGCGCTGGTTGCGCTACGCGAACAAGCACCTGACGGGTATGTTCCGGTACCTGCCGCAGCGCGCGGGCTACAACAAGCGGCTCCGCTCCACGCTCGGGCTGGTCAAGCGCATGATCCGGGAACTGGCGATGGATAGCGACTTCTGGATCACCGACTCGACTCCGGTGCCGTGCGGGATGTCGCGCCCGACCGTGCAGCGTTCCAATCTCGCGGGCTGGGCCGGCTACGGCTACTGCGCCTCCCACTCCCGGTTCTTTTGGGGCCTACGCTTGTACCTGGTGTGCACCCCGACCGGAATGCCGATCATGTGGGCGCTGGCCAACCCGAAGATAGGCGAGCGCGAGGTCCTTGCGGCGATGCTGGAGGTCGACGCCGACCTGGTCGCCGACCGCGAGGGCATCGTGCTGATCTCGGACAAGGGCTTCGCGTCCAAGCCATTCGAAAAGGCCCTCGCCGGGCAAGGCATCGAGCTGCTGCGGCCCTCGCGCAAGCGGGAGAGGCAGCGGTACGGCGAGCCGGTGCTCAAGAAGGTCCGCCAACTGATCGAGTCGGTCAACGACACCCTCAAGGGTCAGCTCGACCTGGAGCAACACGGTGCACGCACCATCGAAGGTGTGGCGGTCCGCGTCGCCCAGCGCGTCTTGGCCCTGGCCGCAGCGATCTGGCACAACAACAAGACCGGTGCAACCGTCCCCCGATCACTGATCGCCTACGACCACTGAACCGATCAGGAACTTCGCGCCTGGCTAGACCGTCGGAATGCTGCCGCCGTCGACGACGTACTGGCTGCCGGTGAGGAACGCCGCGCGGTCGGAGGCGAGGAACGCGACGAGTTCGGCGACGTCGGCGGGCTGGCCGGGGCGCCCGAGCGGGATGCCGACCCGGTCGATCAGCTGCCGGCGGGCCGTTTCGGCGTCCTGGCCGCTGTCGGCGGTGATCTGGTTCAGACGCCGGGTGACGGCCGGGGTCTCGATGAGTCCGGGGACGACGGTGTTCACTCTGATCCCGTGCTTGCCGACCTCGTTGGCCAGGCCCTTGCTGTAGACGGTCGTCGCGGCCTTCGCCGCCGCGTACGGGAGGGACGCGGGGCCGGGCAGGCGGGCTTGGCCCGATGTGACGTGGATGATGACTCCGCGGTTTTGCGCGATCATCCCCGGCAACAGGGCCCGGTCCAGGCGGACCGCGGACATCAGGTTGGTGTCGAGGTCGCGGTACCAGTCGTCGTCGGCCGCGTCGAGCGCCCCGCCTGGGATGTGCGTCTGGCTGCCGGCGTTGTTGATCAGGACATCGATTCCTCCGAGCAACTGCGTCGCCTGCGCGGCGAGGGCGGCGGCCCCGTCGGCGGTGGCGAGGTCGGCGGCGACGAACCTGCCGGCCGGCGGCTCGTCGACCGGCGTGCGGGCCGCGACGACGACGTCGGCCCCGGCCTCGGTGAACCGGACCGCGACAGCCGCGCCGATTCCCTTCGTGCCGCCGGTGACCAGGACTCGAACGCCGGCAAACTCGCCAGCTGGCCCAGAGGCGGATGTCACGGTGGTGGATGTCATGCGACACAACTCCTTCGTCGGAGGGCGCCGCCTTCCAGGAGTCGGCGGTCGGTTAGGGTGAGCCTCACTCTACAATAAAACGAGAGGTCGTTCTTTTTATGCCCAAGGTTACCCAGGAGCACCGCGACGCCCGGCGCCGGCAGATCCTGGCCGCCGCCCGCGAGGTGTTCGCGGCCAAGGGCTTCGCCCAGACCTCCACCGGTGAGATCGTCGCCGCCAGCGGACTGTCCACCGGAGCGGTCTACAGCTACTTCCCCAGCAAGAACGACCTGGTGGCGGCCGTCTGCGAGGACGCCGTGGATAACCTCATCGACCTCGCCAGCATCCGCGACGCTGCCGAACTGCTCGACCGGGTCCGCGCCCGCCACGGCGGCCACGCCCGGCTGATGGCGCAGGTCTGGGCCGAGGCCGCCGTCTCGCCCGACCTCGCCGCCCAGATCCGGGCGCAACTGGCCAAGGACCAGGAGAAGGTCGCCGGGCTCATCCGCCAGGACCGCTGCGCCCGCGGCCTGCCCGACTCGCCGGACCCCTCCGGCGTGGCCGGCGCACTGCTCGCCATGCTCACGGGATATTCGCAGCGCCTGGCCATCGGCCAGGACATCGACACCGCCGCCTTCCGGCAGGCCCTCCAAACCCTGCTTGGCGACGCGACCTGAAAGCACAGATCTGGGCAGACGGCGCCGTATCAGCTGCTAGTGACCAAGACTGAGGCGAAGTGGATCAGCCCTTTTACCCCGGCGACATTAGGAACAACTCGTCTAGGGCCTCGACCACGAGGAAGCGCAACTGGTCGAGGAGCTCATACCACGGCACCTGGTTCGACGAGGCCCGCTGGGTGGAGGCGACCAAGGGGCCTCAGGTGACAAAGTCACGCTGACTTCTACGCCGCTCGCCGCCGACCTCGACCGGTGCCCTGTCGTACCAGGCTGTGTCGTATTCGAGCCGCATGGCCGACGGCCAGGTTAGGGGGATCTTCCGGCATGATCTGGGCGTGGACATGATCACGTGGGGCGAGGACCTGGTAGGCCCGCTGGTAGGCGCCCATCGACCGGCTGATGTTCTTCAGGCGGCGGCGTTGTGCATGGCCGAGGAACTCAGGTCGGACGGGTTTCGATGGATCAAGTCCCGGCGCTGCTTCGAGAGACGGGGCCAGGGGGGACGCGTCGAACGGATGACGCTGGAGCCAAGCCGTCACAACAGGTCCGGCTCGTTCGTTCGGTTCGCGGTGGCGCAACTGCATGTCGACGAACCCGATCTGGGGGACTGGCGCACGGCCAACCACCTTCTGACGGTGGTCCGCCCGGACGGTGCGCTGGATGTCTTGTGCGCCACCAGTTGCTATGACCTGGTGCGAGTCGGATTCCGCAACACAGTTGGGCTGACCCGCCCGGAGAACCGTGTAGCCCACCTGAGGGCACTGTGCGACCAGATCAGGCAGATCGTTCTTCCCTGGTTCGCGAGCACAAGAGACCCTCGGCAGCTCGCGGCCATCGTGCCCGAAGCACTCTTGGGGCCCTTCGACTTTGCCCCCGACCTCGTCGAGTACCTGGTCCTGCGCGGAGAGCGCGAGCAGGCCCGGTTGTTGATCGAACGCGTGCTGGAGCTCGACCGAAAGCAGCGAGAGGCATTTCCAGAGGGTCGCCATCTCGCCGGTCAGGGCCTTGCCGGTCGGCCCCGCTGGCATACCCCTCAGGCCCTCGGCTGGACCAGTGCCGTCCTGGGGTTGAGCTGAGAACGCCGGGCGCGCGCAGCCTGGCGCCTGAAGGTGTCGCTTCGGGGCCCAGATCCACTTCCCGCGAGAGCAGCTCGATGAAGTGACCGCCACCCTGACCGGCCCACCGGTAGCGCCAGGCGACGATCGTTGCCCGGGTCGCTGACCTGTCACTGGCCACTGCGACGCCCGGACGAGATCGACTGGCCGGCCGCGTCGCCGAGAGGTCGTCTTGCTGTGGGGACCGCGCCCGGTCCCCAGGGAAAATCCTTAGGATTTCCATATCTTGCCCCGCCTGGCGGCGAGGGACGCAAGCGCGAGACCTCCTGACGAGACAGCCGATCAGGCGATGCCGCGTAGGGCATTGGAGAGACGCATCGATTCCCCCGTGGTGAGCGCGGCTGAACTGCTTGGGTTGCGAGTGCTGTTGGGCGCATCGCAGGTCAGGGTGCCGTTCGCGTCTTTCCGCCACTGAGCAGTGCCGCCCATGGGCTCATTGAGGAGGTTATCCGCGAGTGGCCCCGACGGGCCTGGAGCAGCGCCTGCGGCAATCAACGCGGAGGACACGGTCTTAGCCGCGGTGGCGGGTGTGTCGCTGTCGCCCGTGAAGGGCAGCAGGAGAAGCATGCGAGCGTGTGACTCCGTCACGCCGTACCGTGAGCCGGGCCTTGAGGAGATCTCCGCCAGCTCAGGCCAGCTCAGGCCGGGGACCAAGAAGTGGCCGTCCAAGCGTGCCCACTTCATCACGCCCTTGGAGTCGGGTGTCTGGAGTAGCAGATCGACTCCGGTGTCATCTTCCAGGTTGCGGAAGATGACGACGATCTGCGCGCCTGCCCTCAGCGGCACGGCGAGTACGGGCCATCGCTCAAGTGCGGTCAACTGGCCGTAGAAAGCCTCCAGTTCGTCGCGTTCGACCGAGAAGGCTGCGTCGATCACCGTGTCGTCCTCCAGGTCAGTCCAAGCCGCCAGGTAGGTCGGCCAGAAAAGCCTCTCGGTCAGCAGGGCGGTCCCATCGACGAGCGGGGCGTTCTCGTATCCATCGATAAGCACGATGGGCATGATCGCAGCTGGTCGCGTGGGGGCAAGTAATGGATAACGCTGGTGTTCGGGGCTGGACCGGGCGCGGTCCAGTCTGACGATCGAAGG
This sequence comes from Spirillospora sp. NPDC046719, assembly GCF_040645715.1. Classification (NCBI taxonomy): domain Bacteria; kingdom Bacillati; phylum Actinomycetota; class Actinomycetes; order Streptosporangiales; family Thermomonosporaceae; genus Spirillospora; species Spirillospora sp. NPDC046719. Next base: position 21,045 of record NZ_JBEYYT010000130.1, read on the forward strand.
TCATGCTCGCGGGCGGGCGGCGGACGACCTCGAAGTGGCGACGGAGGGCGGTCAGGCCGTGTTCAGGTGGGGCTTGGTCGGGGCGGCGTGGATGGACAGGGCCATGTCGGCTAGGGCGGCGCGGAGGCGTTCGTTCTCGGCCTTGAGGGTGTCCAGTTCCGGAGCCTCGGCATCGAGGACTTCGGAGAGTTGGGGGCCGCGGATCTTGTCGAGGGCGGCGAGAGCGGTTTCGTCGGCGGTCGGGAGGGTGTGGAGGTACTGCTCGGTCGTCGCGATCGATGCATGACCCAGGCGTTCCTTGACGACCTGGAGGTCCGCGCCGCCGGCCAGCAGCCAGGAGGCGTGGGCGTGGCGCAGGTGATGCGGAGTGACGTCGTTCAGGCCGGCGGCCTTTCGAGCGGGATTCCAGATCTGCTTGCGGAACCAGTCGGCGGGGATGTGGCCGTCCGTCTCACGTGTGCGGCGGGAGCGAGGAGCGTCCTTGCCCGCGGTTCGACGCTGGGCTCGGTAGAGGCGGTAGGCCTCCTTGCAATGCTCGCAACGGCACTTGCCGGTGGTGTAGGCGGTCAGCGAGCCGTGGTCGTAGGTCTTGCCCCTCTCGTTTGGGGTGGTCTTGCCGTAGGCGCCTGGGAGCAGGACGGGGCGTAGCTTCCTGGTCTGGGGCTTGTCGTCGTGGTGGTAGCGGAAGAAGAGGTCGTCGTCCTGGAGGTGCTCTGCTTCGGCGTGGGCCTTGAGTTTCCGGACGATCTGGGCGCTGAGCTTGAAGCGGCGGTACTCCTTGCCCTTGGGATACGGCTTGACCAGGAAGCGTCCCCCGGTGGGGTGGAATTTGGGGTTGAGTTCCGCGACCGTCCGGCTGACGGTGAGGACTCTGGTGACGAAGTCGAGGTCCTTGAGGCGGAGTTCGGCCAGTTCTCCCCAGCGCAGGCCGCTCTCGATGGTCGTCTCGACGAGCAGGCGGCTGTCGGCGTCGGGCAGCATCCGGTAGAGATCATCGAACTGCTTGGCGGTGATGACCTTCTTCGGCCTCTTGGGGACGGGCGGTATCCGAACACCCCGGCTCGGGTGGTTGGTGATCACCTGGTCGTTGAGGGCGGTGGTGAAGATCGAGGTGAGGATGCCCCGCAGGCACTTCTGGATCGTCGCCGGTGAGGCGCCCTTCCGCTGCATCTCGGTGATCCACTCGCGCACGTGCTCGGGAAGGATGTCGCACATCCGCATGGGGCCGAAGAAGCCCATGAGGTGCTTGTCGATCTTGTACGTGTAGTCCTGCCGCGTGGACGCCTCCAGGACCTGATGAGGCAGCCACTTCTTCTCGACGTACGTCCTGAACGTCTGCCGTCCCCGGCGGCGGTCGCCCAACCCGCCTTTGGCGATCTCCGCCTCGGCGGCATGCCAGGCGGCGACGGCCTCCTTCCTGGTGGCGAACGTTCCCGCCGTCTGACGCCTGCCGCGCGCGTCGTCGTACATCGCGCGGTAGCGGGCGACGCCGGCCCTGGTGTACCGGACCTGCACCTGACCCAAGTCGTTTCCCCCGAAACAGCTGATCGTTTGGCACTCTCGTGGCACTGGATCATGAGTTATCCAGTGCCACGAGGTAGCACAGGCTGGCACTTGAATAGTGCCTCTGACCAGCAGCTTAGCGAAAAAGATTGATCGCTGGGTCGCTTGAAATGCACGCCAAAGAGCGCTGATAAGGATGAGGCCGGTGGTTCAAGTCCACCTAGGCCCACTTCATGAACGCAGGTCAGAAGGCCGGGTACGAGGCCCACCGA
>NZ_JBEYYT010000131.1:0-18017 GCF_040645715.1 Spirillospora sp. NPDC046719
CCAGCGCCTCGTCCGCCGCCGACGCCGCCGCGACGACCCGCAGCCCGCGCAGCACGGCGAGCTGGACGGCGAACCCGCCGAGCGCGCCCGCCGCGCCCGTGACCAGCAGCGTCCCGCCGGCCGGAAGGTCCAGCAGGTCGAGGGCCTGTGACGCGGTGAGCCCGTTCAGCGGGAGCGTCGCGGCCTCGGCGGGCGACGCGGAGCGCGGCGCGCGCGCGACGGCGGACGCGTCCAGGACGATCGCGTCCGCGTAGGCGCCGAGCGGGACGTCCAGCCGGTCCCGGAGCCCGACGACCGGGTCGCCGGGCGCGAACCGGGTGACGTCCGGACCGACCGCGTCGACGGTCCCGGCGACGTCCCAGCCGATGCCGATCGGGCCCCGCGAGCCGAACGGGGGCATCAGCCCCGCGTCGGCGAGCAGCCCGGCGCGGGTCGCCGCGTCCACCGGGTTCACGCCGGCCGCCGCCGTCCGGATCCGCACCTGGCCGGGTCCCGGGCTCGGCTCCCCGACCTCGGCGACCTCCAGCGCGGCCGGTCCGCCGGGCTTCTCCACGATGATCGCGCGCATGCCGAAACTCCGTTCCTGACGTGGGAGGAAGCGCGGGGAATGCCCCCGCGGTACGGCCACTGTCGCCCGGAACATCGCGGCGCCGGAAGAGGTTACTTCGGAGTGCGATCGGCACCCGGAGGTGAGTCCGCAGCATGACGACGATGACCGCGGCCGAACGGCGGCGCGAGGCGAAGGCCGCCTTCGACTCCTACATGGACGCCTGCCCCACCCATGACGTCCTGGCCGTCCTCGGCAACAAGTGGACCTCGGTGGTGGTGTTCCAACTGACGCAGGGGTCGCGCCGGTACGCCGACCTCGCGCGCGCCCTGCCGGGCGTCAGCGCCAAGATGCTCACGCAGACGCTCCGCTCCCTCGAACGGGACGGGTTCGTGGCGCGCAGCGTCACCCCGTCCGTGCCGGTCCAGGTCGAGTACACGCTGACGCTGCTGGGCGAGCGGCTCGTGCCGCTGCTGGCGTCCGTCCGGCACTTCGCCGAGCACAACATCGCCGAGATCCGCTCCGCCCGCGAACACTACGACGCGACCGCCACCGACTGACCCGGCACGGCCAAGTGCGCGGCCCAAGCCGGTGCGGCCCACGGTGCGGCACAAGCCGGTGCGGCGCGCGGGCGCAGCACGTTCTTGGAAGCGCCGGTCCGGCACGGCGCGCCATGCTCCCGGGTGAACGCATTCGGCGAACCCCGGAGGTCGAGCATGCCCACCGCCGTGATCGCGATCGTCGCGGTCTTCTTCCTCGGGATGGGGGTCTACGGCCTCGCCGCGCCGGCCGCGCTGATCAGGCCGTTCGGGGTGGTCCTGGGGTCGCCCGCCGCCCGGACGGAGGTCCGCGCCGTCTACGGGGGGTTCGGCGTCGCGATGGCGGGACTGCTCGCCGCGGCGGCGGCCGACGCGCACGGCGTGCGGCAGGGCGCCGTCCTCGCGGTGGCGTGCGCGCTCGGCGGGATGGCCGCCGGGCGCCTCGTCGGATGGGCCGCGGACCGGTCCGGCGGCTTCTACCCGACGTGGTTCTACTTCTGCGTGGAGGCCGCCGCCGCGGGCGCGCTGGTGGCGGTGCTCTGAAGGCGGGTTCCGGCGGGGGCGCGACCCGCTGATCGCTAGGCTGAAACCCATGAAGAAGTGGGAGTACGCGACCGTTCCGCTGCTGGTGCACGCGACCAAGCAGATCCTCGACAACTGGGGCCAGGACGGGTGGGAGCTCGTCACCGTCCTGCCGGGCCCGAACCCGGAGAACCTGGTGGCCTACTTCAAGCGCGAGATCCAGTCGTAGCCTGCCGAAGGTCACCGCAAGCACTTGAGAACGCCTCAACGAGGAGGAACGCCATGAGCACGCCCGAAGAGCGCATCGTCGAGCTGGGGCTGGAGCTGCCCGAGGTCGTCACGCCGCTGGCGTCGTACGTGCCGACCGCGCGGACGGGCTCGCTCGTCTACACCGCCGGGCAGGTCCCGCTGGTGAAGGGCGAGATCAAGGTGACCGGCAAGGTGGGCGCCGAGGTCTCCGCCGAGGTGGCCGCCGAGCAGGCCCGGATCTGCGCGCTGAACTGCGTCGCGGCGCTGAAGGCCGAGCTCGGCGAGCTGTCGCGGGTGGTGCGGATCGTCAAGGTCGTCGGGTTCGTCGCGTCCGCCCCGGACTTCTACGGCCAGCCGCAGGTGATCAACGGCGCCAGCGACCTGCTGGGCGAGGTGTTCGGGGACGCGGGCAAGCACGCCCGCAGCGCCGTGGGCGTCGCCGTGCTGCCGCGCAACGTGCCCGTCGAGGTCGAGCTGATCGCCGAGGTCTCCTGACCCGCGCCCGGACCGGCCGCCGGACCTGTCGCCGGGCTTGACGGAACGCCATTCGGTATGTCCGAATGAACCGCCATGAGTGCGACGAGTGGGGCGGGGCGATGGTGAACGGGCTGAAGCTGCCGGAGACGATGCGGGACCAGATCGACGACATCCTGTCCGGCAGGGCGCGGCCGGCCCCCGCCCGGCACGCCGCCACCGTCGTCGTCCTGCGCGACCACGACCGGCACGGGCTTCAGGCGTTCATGCTGCGCCGGGTGCGGTCCATGGCGTTCGCGCCCGGCGCCTACGTCTTCCCCGGCGGCTCGGTCGACCCGCGCGACGGCGAGGCCGATCTCGCCTGGTCCGGGCCGTCGCCCGCCGAGTGGGGCGCGGCGTTCAAGGCCGACGAGAAGACCGCCCGCGAGCTGGTGTGCGCGGCGGTCCGGGAGACGTTCGAGGAGACGCTGGTCCTGCTGGCCGGCCCGACCGGCGACTCCGTCGTGGACGACACCCGCGGCGACGACTGGGAGGCCGACCGGCAGGCGCTGCTGGACCGGTCCCAGTCGTTCGGCGGGTTCCTGCACCGGCGCGGCCTCGTGCTGCGCTCGGACCTGCTGCGCCCGTGGGCGCACTGGATCACCCCGAAGATCGAGCCGAAGCGCTACGACACCCGGTTCTTCGTCGCCGCGATGCCCGAGGGTCAGCGCGCGCGCGACGTCAGCACCGAGGCCGACCAGGTCGCGTGGGTGCGTCCGGCGGAGGCCGTGGAGCGGGCGCAGGCCGGCGAGTGGTTCATGCTGCCGCCGACGCTGGCGACCCTGAGCGAGCTGGCGGCGTTCGACACGGTCGCGGACGCGCTCGCCGCGCCCCGCGAGATCATCGTGCACGAGCCCACCGCCGAGATCATCGATGGCGAGGCGTGGCTGGTGCTGCCCGAGAAGGCCGCCGAGTACTACCCGAAGGGCTAGCCGGGACGTGACGCGCCGGGTGCCCGCTCGTGGAGGCTGGTCGCGGGCCGTCCTGTGGCGGCTGGCGGGCACGTCCGCGCTGCGGCGCCTGGAGGCGCTCGGCTGGAACCCGGTCCGCCACCCCGATCGAGCCTCGGGCAGGATGGGCGATATGAGCGAGATCGATGGGATGGGTACGGAACGGGCGACCTGCGTACTCGCGCCGAACCCGTCCGCGATGACCCTGGACGGCACCAACACCTGGATCATCGGCGAGCCCGGCGCCGAGGAGGTCGTCGTCGTCGACCCCGGCCCCAAGGACGGCAAGCACCTGCGCCGCGTCGCCGACCTGATCGCCGGGCAGGGGCGGCGGGTCGGGCTCGTCCTGCTCACCCACGGCCACCCCGACCATTCGGCGGGCGCCGTGAAGTTCGCCGAGCTCGCAGGGGGCGGCAAGGGGACGGGCGTCAAGGTGCGGGCCCTCGACCCGCGGCACCGGCTCGGCGACGAGGGGCTCGCCGAGGGCGACGTCGTCACCACCGGCGGCCTCGAACTGCGGATCATGGAGACCCCGGGCCACAGCGACGACTCGCTCACGTTCTGGCTGCCGGCGGACCGCGCCGTCCTCACCGGGGACACCGTCCTCGGCTACGGGACCACCGTGCTGGAGGGGCGGCTCGGCGACTACCTGAGCTCGCTGGACCGGCTGCGGGCGTTCTCCGCCGAGCGGGACGCGGCCGTGATCCTCCCCGGACACGGCCCGAAACTGGACGACCCGCTGGCCGCCCTCGACCACTACATCGACCACCGCCGCGAGCGCCTCGCGCAGGTCGAGGCCGCCGTCGCGGCCGGCGCCGGCACCGCCCGCGAGGTCGTCGAGATCGTCTACGCGGACGTCGACAGGTCGCTGTGGCCGGCGGCCGAGTGGTCCGTCCAGTCGCAGCTGGACTACCTGAACGAACGCCGCTGACGCTCCGGCCTGACCCTCCGCGCGCCGCTGAGCGGGGGCCGGGACGGCCGGGCGGCCGGCGGCGCCCCTACTTGGAGCGCTTGCGCAGCCGCTCGATGTCCAGGATCACCACGGCGCGCGCCTCGATCCGCAGCCAGTTGCGCTGCGCGAAGTCGGCGAGGGCCTTGTTGACCGTCTCCCGGGACGCGCCGACGAGCTGCGCCAGCTCCTCCTGGGTGAGGTCGTGGTGCACGTGCAGGCCCGCCTCGGACGGCTGCCCGAACCGCTCGGCGAGGTCCAGCAGCGCCTTCGCGACCCGGCCCGGCACGTCGGTGAAGACCAGGTCGGCCATCACGTCGTTGGTCTTGCGGAGCCGCTGGGCGAGCGCGCGCAGCAACTGCACGGCGACCTCGGGGTGCCCGGTCAGCCACGGCCGCAGGTCGTCGTGCCCGAGCCCGGCCAGCCGGCACTCGGTCACCGCGATCGCGCTCGCGGTGCGGGGCCGCGGGTCGAACAGCGACAGCTCGCCGAACATCTCGCTCGGGCCGAGCACGCTCAGCAGGTTCTCGCGGCCGTCCGGCGCCGTCCGGGTCAGCTTGATCTTGCCTTCCAGGACGACGTACAGCCGGTCGCCCGTCTCCCCCTCGTTGAAGAGCGTCTGACCGCGTGCCAGACGCACCTCCGTCACGTTGGCGCGCAGCGCCTTGGCACCCTGCTCGTCGAGGGCCTCGAAGAGCGGGGCTCTGCTCAGAACGTCCACGTCGCGGTCGGTCACGCTTCTCCTCCTCGAACACCTACATGCATAGTGTGACGTACGTCCCACCGCGTACGTGAAGGTAGGGTCACGGCGCGCCGAAACGCAGGACCGCCTCCACGATCCCGTTCGCCCAGTGTACGGACCATCCGGTGAATGCCATCACACCGGTCTCTTCCCCGTTTTCCGGACGGCCAGCGCCGCGGGCGGGTGCTCTATCGTGATCACCGTGCCGCAGTCCTCGCCCGCCCGGCTCCCGCGGGGCCGCCACGCGCTGTCCCGTGCGGAGGTCGACCGCGTCCACCGGGGGCGCCTGCTGGCGGCGATGGCCGAGGCGATGACCGAGAAGGGGTACGCCGGCACCTCCGTGGAGGACGTGCTGAAGCGGGCCCGGGTGTCCCGGCAGAGCTTCTACCGGCTGTTCTCCTCCAAGCTCGACTGCTTCATGGCGGCGTTCGACCAGGCCGGCGAGCTGGTCCGGGACCGGCTCGCGGAGGCGGCGCAGGGCGGCGCCGACCCCGCCGACCGGTTCGAGCGGGCGATCACCGTCTATCTGGACGTCCTCGCGTCCGAGCCCGGCTACGCGCGGGTGTTCCTGGTGGAGGTGTTCGCCGCCGGCCCGGAGGCCGTGGCGCGCCGGTCGGCCGTCCAGCGCGACCTGGCGGCGGCGCTCGCCGACCTGATGGGCGCGTCCGGGGAGCGGGCGCGGTTCGCCTGCCAGGTCGTGGTCGCGGCGGTCGGGACGATGGTGACGCCCGCGGTCGCGTCCGGCGACGTGGCGGCCCTGCGCGCCGTCGGCCCCCCGATCGTCGAGCACGTGCGCGCCCTCGCCCGCTCCGGCGTCCTCGACGGCTGAGTCAGCGCCGGGTGATCTCGGCGCGGACCGTGGTGACCCGGGGGTTCGGCGGGAGGGTGACGGTGAGGCGGCCGGAGGCGGCGGCCGTGGCCGTGACGCGGCGGCCTCCGACCGTGACGGTGTAGCGGGCGCCCGGACGGTAGGACGGCGGCGTCGTGACGGTCGCGGTGCCGCTCGACCTCAGGGTGAAGCCGGTGGGCGCGGCGGCGCTGAGCCGGCTGAACTCCCGGGGTGCGCGCCTGTCGAGGGAGATCGTCCAGCCCCACTGCGTCCAGGTCCGGTCGATCGACGTGTAGGAGACGCGCGCCGGCGGGCGGGACGGATGGGCGAACGCGCTCATCAGCGGGCCGATCTCCTCGCGCAGGTCCCGTGCCCAGTACGGGAACGTGTGGGTGCCGAAGGTGTAGTCGTCGAACCGGCTCGGGATGCCCAGCCGCCGGATCCGGCGGTGGAAGGTCAGGGTCGACTGGTGGGTGAGGGCCTCGATCCCCACCGCCGCCGGGTCGGGCACCCCTTGGTCGAGCGGGCCGGGGAGGCCGGTGGCGGTGTAGAGCGACAGCCGGGTCCCGCGCAGGTTGGCGGCGAGGGTGGCGGGGTCGTGGCCGCGCCAGTTGATCGCGTCGGCGACCCGCGAGCCGAAGACCGCGTCGGGCGGGACGCCGTCCTCCACGGCGGCGACGTAGGAGATCACGCCGTACGCTCCGGCGGCGGTGAGCGGGTCGTGGGCGATGTCGGGGGCGCCGGAGAACGAGGTCGCGGAGCCGAACATGTCGGGATGCCGGGCGGCATAGCTCATCGCGCCGAACCCGCCCTGCGACAGGCCCGCGACGGCCCTGCCCCGCCGGGCCGCCACGGTCCGCAGGTTGCGGTCGATCCAGGGGACGAGCTGCCCGACGTGGAACGTCTCCCACCGGGACGGGCCGAGCTTCGTGCCCGGGTCCGCCCAGTCGGTGAACCAGCCGCCGCCGTCCCCGTCGAATCCGGCGTCCGGCATGACGGTGATCAGCGGTCTCCCGGCGGTGGTGGCCTCGGCGCCGCCCTTCCGGACCCAGTCGGACGCGCGCCCGCCCGTCCCGTGGAACAGGTACAGGACGGGATACCGCGCGGTCTTCGACGGGTCGTAGCCCGCCGGGAGCAGGACGCGGACGTCCACGGCCCGTCCCAGGGCGGCGGTGCCGACCCGGATCGCGTACTGCCGGTCGTCGATCCGCTGGACCCGCTCCACGTGGATGCCCGCCGCGTCGGTGAACCGCACGGACGCCGTGGTCGGCGCGGCGGCGGCGGGCCGCCCTGCTCCGGCGAGGACCAGGCCGGGGGTTCCCGTGAGCAGCAGCGTCGTGGTGATGAGCCGTCGGGTGCGCATTCGGGACCTCCTGGGGCTGAGGGCCGGGCTGGGGGCGGGGGCCGGGGGCGGGGACGGGGTCAGCGTCGCGGGCGCGGGTGATCGGGACGCACGCGCAGCGCGGTGATCACCGTCGCGAGCATCTCGTAGTGGCCGGCGAGCATGCACAGCTCGACGCACTCCGCCTCCGTGAGCCGGGCGCGGAGGCGCGCCCAGGTCTCGTCGGAGAGGTCCCGGCGGTGGTGCAGTTCGTCGGCGGCGGTGAGGATGGCCTGCTCGCGCGGGGTCCAGCCGTCGGCGTCCGGGCCCGCCTTGAGGCGTTCGACGTCCGCGGAGCGGACCCCGGCGCGGCGGGCGAGCCGCACGTGGTGGTCGAACTCGTAGCGGCAGTCGCGCAGGTGGGCGACGCGCAGGATCACCAGTTCGGTCTCGCGGCGCTTGAGCCTGCCGCCGGGCATGAGCCGCCCGCCGAACCAGAGCCAGCCGCGGAACAGGCCGCGCTGCCGCGCCAGGGTCAGGAACAGGTTGGGCGGCCCGGTCCCGGCGACCCGGCCGGACAGCGCGCAGATCAGCCAGTTGAGCGGCCCGACGTCGCGGACGCCGCCCGGCGCCACCCGCGGCGCGTCCGGTGCGGCGGTCACAGCGCGCGGTCCGCTTGCGGGGTGGTCAGGGCGGCGTGCTCGTCGCGCGCGATCTCCAGCGCGCGGCGCAGGCCCGGCTGGACGAGCCGGTCCAGCAGGGGCTGGAGCGCCGCGTGCGCGGGCAGCGCCCCCGCCACCCACCAGGGCGCGACGATCCGGCGGGACCGGCGGGCGATCCCGCGTTCCAGCGCGTCGATCCCGGCCTTGAGGGGCGCGACCCGCGACACCATCGCCCCGCGCGCGCCCTGGGCGAGCGCCGCGGCGGCCTCGGTGCCGAAACCGCGGCTGGTCATGTCGGTGTCGAGCTCGGCGAAGTAGGCGACGCCTGCCTTCGCGGCCCAAGGCCGCAGTTCGATGCGCAGCGTGTCGCCGAGCGCCTCGGCCGCCGCCTTGGACGCGCTGTAGGCGCCGAGCAGCGGGAGGTGGACGGCGGCGGCGAGCGACGCGATGGTCAGGGCGTAGCCGCGCCGGTGGCTGATGTAGGGGCCGGCGGCCGACAGCGTGTTGTGGGCGCCGAGCACGTTGACCCGCAGGCTCTGCTCCAGCACGGCCGGATCGCCGCCTACCACCGGCATCTGCGCGGCGACACCGGCGTTGGCGACGACGACGTCCAAGCCGCCGAGCGCGCGCGCCGCCTCGTCCACGACGGTGTGGACCCTGGCGCGGTCGGTCACGTCGCAGGTCCACCACGGGGCGTCCCCGCAGCCGGCGGCGACGGGGGCGAGCAGGTCCGGTTCGAGGCCGGCCAGGGCGACTCGCGCGCCGCGCTCGTGCAGCCGGGCGGCGAGCGCCGCGCCGATGCCGCGCGCCGCGCCGGTGATCAGCACGCGCCGGCCCGCCAGGGTGGCCGTCCAGCGTGCGGAGTCGTAGATCATGCCGGGACCGTAGCATAAAAAAACACACCCGTCTTTTTAACGTGGGCCGGGGTACGGGTCCTGATGCTCAGGAAACTTCCGAAAACCTCGTAATTAAGTGAGTAATCGGGCGTCTTATGGTGCGGCGGATGGCGACCTACGAGGGTTGTGATCAGATGTGTGCTCTGGGTTGGATGTCGTCGTGGTGACAGGCGCGGGGACCGAGCCGGACGCCGATCTCGCGGCCGCCGCCGGCGCGGGCGACGAACGGGCGTCGGACGAGCTGTACCGGCGGCATCACGCGGCGGTCCTCGGCTACGCCCGCGGGCTCGTCCGCGACCAGTACCTCGCCGAGGACCTCGCCAGCGAGGCGTTCGCCCGGACGCTGGCGGCGCTGCGGCAGGGCCGCGGCCCGCGCGAGGCGTGCCGGCCGTACCTCTACACGGTCGTGCGGAACGCCGCCGTGGACTGGGCGCGCTCCGACCGCCGCACCGTCGTCACCGACCAGGTCGCCGAGTGGGCCGACGGCCCGCCCGAGGAGCTGCCCGACGTCGACGAGCTGGACGCCCTCGTCCGCGCGTTCCGGTCGCTGCCCGAGCGGTGGCAGACCGTCCTGTGGCACACCGTCATCGAGGACGAGCCCGTCCAGCGCGTCGCGGAAATCCTCGGGATGGAGGCGGGCGCGGTCGCCCAGCTGTCCTTCCGGGCCCGCGAGGGGCTCCGGCAGGCGTACCTCGCCGCGAGCTGCGAGGGGCATCCGGACTGCGCCGAGTACACCGCGCAGCTCGCCGCGTCCGTCCGCCGCCCAGGGCGCCGCCGCGGCCGCGCGCTCCGCCGTCACCTGGAGTCCTGCGAGCGGTGCCGCCGTACCGCGGAGGAGATGGCCGACCTGAACGGGCGGCTGCGGCGGGCGCTCCCGATCGGCGCCGTGCTGCTGGCCGCCCCGACCGCCCCGTTCGGGGGCCTCGCCCCCGCCGCGTCGTTCCCCGCCTGGGCCGTCCCGGCGGGGGTCGCGGCGGCCACGGCGGCGGGGGTCCTGGCCGTCCTGCTCGGCACGGGCGGCGGCGACAAGCCGCCGGGCACGACCCGCGCCGCGCCGCCGTCCACCACGTCGGCGTCCCCCGCGAGCACGGCCGCGCCCGACCGGGAGGCGGTGGCGCCCGACCACGCGTCCGGGAAGAAGCCCGCCGGACGCGGGCGGCCCGGCGGCCCGAACGGCGCGCCCGCCGCCGCGGATCCGGCGGGGACCGGCCCGTACCGCGTGCGCAACACGACCCTCCAGTCCTGCCTGGCCCCGAGCGGGACGAACGTCGTCCAGCGGGCGTGCAGCGGCACCGCGACGACGTGGCGCCGCAAGAACACCTCGGGCGGCTTCACCCTGACCAGCGTGTCCACGGGGAAGTGCATGGCGCGCGGGCAGCTCTCGGCGGGGCCCATGTGGGAGGGCGGCCAGCAGTACTCCGTGGTGATGGCCTCCTGCGGCGGCGCGAACCAGGTGTGGAAGCTGGTGCAGTTCGGCGGCGTGTACCGGCTCGCCAACGGCGACGGCTGGTTCCTCCAGGCGAGCTGGTCGGGCCTGCAGCCGGTCACGCTCAAGCCGTCCTCGTACGCGGGGATGGCCGCCCAGGGCTGGGCCGTGAGCTGACCGTCCCCGCGCACGCCGGAGGCGGTCAGCCGTAGCGGAGCTGCTCGCGCGCGGACGGCTCGGGATTGAGGGCGAGCCACGCCCGCAGCGCCATGTGCAGCTCCAGCCGGTCCGACGTCGCGTTGATGCTGTCGCCGAACAGGTCCTCCAGCTGCCGGAACCGGTACCGGACGGTCTGCGGGTGCACGTGCAGGTGGCCGGAGACCGCCGTCGCGTTGAACCCGCACTCCAGCGAGGCCAGCAGCGTCTCGGCGAGCCGGTGCCGCTGCGCCGGCCGCGCCGCCAGCAGCGGCGCGAGCCGGCGCTCGATCACCTTCTCGACCAGGTCCCGCTCCCGCATCATCACGATGATCGGCATGTGCAGCTCGGCGGCGATCGGGGTGTCCGGGGCGAGCGGGTCCCGGTCGATCAGGCCCTGGTCGGCCAGGTCCAGCGCGTCGCGCGCCCAGCGCAGCGACCGCGCCGCACCGGTCAGCTCCACGGCCGGGCCGATCGCGGCGCTCCAGCCGTCCAGCCGCCGCTCCAGCAGCCGGGAGCGGCCGGGGCCCTCCGGGTCCGGGACGATCAGGCAGGGCTCGGCGCGGTGCAGGCCGAGCAGCACGTCCGGCGGCAGCGACGGCCGCCGGGTCTCGGGACCGCACTCGCGCAGCGCCACGGCCGCGACCGTCCGGGGCAGCGGCCAGGACGCCTCGCCGGCCATCTCCCGCAGGTCCCGGGCGGCGGGGGCGGGGTCGTCCAGCAGCAGGTCCAGCAGCCGCCGCCGGTGGTCCTGCTGCGACCCGGCGGCCCGCGCGGCGGCGTCGGCGTGGCCCTCGGAGACGGCCGCCGCGAGCTGGTTCATGTAGTCGAACATCGCGTGCGTGATGCCCGCCATGGTGGACGCGTCGGCCCGGTAGCCGAGCCGCCCGGCGCGCTCGGTGAGCTCCTCGACCGCGACCCCGGCGCCGATCCGGACCGCCGTCTGCCAGGCGTCGAGCGTGCGCCCCTCGCCCGCCTCGCCGGCGCCGACCCGCCGCCAGAAGTCCAGCACGTCGGCCGACGAGACGCCGGGGTCGGCCAGCAGGTCCAGGAAGTGGCCGATCGCGCACTCCACCGCCGCCTCCATGACCCGGCCGTAGCGGGGGTCGTGCGGCCGGACGAACTCGGGGAGCCGCTTCTCGATCCGGCGCGCCGCCTCCTCGGCGACGGCGGGCACCTGGGGGCGCAGCCGACCGGCCAGCCGGGCGGAGCCGTCGAACGACAGCCCGAGCTCGATGCGGCGCGCGGGAAGGGAAACCACCTGGCTGGACTCAGACAATGAGATCTCCTTCGCGGGGTACTACGTGCTGAAGAGACGGCGGGAACCCGCCGCGATTACGCGCTTGGCCCGAAATTTCTTCGCCGCCGCCGGTACCGGTGAGGTCCTAGGCTTGCCGTATGACGACGGAGCGGTCGCAGGTGCAGGGCGGGGCGGCGCGGGCGCGCAGGTTCCGGAACGAGACCAGGATCGGGCTGGTGCGGCGCGCCCGCCGGATGAACCGGGTGCTCGCCGAGACCTACCCCGACGCGCACTGCGAGCTGGACTTCGGCACCCCGTTCCAGCTGCTCGTCGCGACCGTGCTGTCGGCGCAGACCACCGACAAGCGGGTGAACCTGACGACCCCGGCGCTGTTCGCGAAGTACCCGACGCCGGAGGACCTGGCCGCCGCCGACCCCGAGGACGTCGAGGCGCTGCTGAAGCCGACCGGGTTCTTCCGCGCCAAGACCAAGTCGGTGATGGGGCTGTCGGCCGCGCTCCGCGACCGGTTCGGCGGCGAGGTCCCGGGCCGGCTGGAGGACCTCGTCACCCTGCCGGGCGTCGGCCGCAAGACCGCGAACGTCGTGCTGGGCAACGCGTTCGACGTGCCCGGCATCACCGTCGACACCCACTTCGGGCGCCTGGTCGTCCGGTTCGGCTGGACCGCCGAGGACGACCCGGTCAAGGTCGAGAAGGAGATCGGGGAGATGTTCCCCCGCAAGGACTGGACGATGCTGTCGCACCGGCTGATCTGGCACGGCCGCCGGATCTGCCACGCGCGCCGTCCCGCCTGCGGGGCCTGCCCGCTCGCCAGGGACTGCCCGGCCTACGGGACGGGCCCGGTCGACGCCGAGACGGCCCGCAAGCTCGTCAAGCCGGGCCCGTTCTCGTGACGGGCGGGGATGGAACCGTTCCCGCCGGGAAGGAACGCGGGCGTTCCGGAGTTGGGAGTGGCGTGACCGAGATCGCATCCACCTGCCCGCCGTGGCTCGACCGGTTCCGCGCCGAGGCGCCGCGGCTGCCGGTCCCGCCGATGTTCGAACCGGCGCCCGGAGCCCGCGCCGCCGCCGTGCTGATCCTGTTCGGCGAGGGCCCGGACGGCCCGGACGTGCTGCTCACCGAGCGGGCCGCGACGCTGTCCAAGCACGCCGGGCAGCCCGCGTTCCCCGGCGGCCGGATCGACCCCGGCGACGACGGGCCGGTCGCGGCGGCGCTGCGGGAGGCGTGGGAGGAGGCCGGCGTCGAGCCGTCCGGCGTGGACGTGCTCTGCACGCTCCCCGAGCTGTACCTGTCGCACAGCCGGCACCGCGTCACGCCCGTCGCGGGCTGGTGGCGGGAGCCGTCGGAGGTCGCGCCCGGCCATCCGGGCGAGGTCGCGCTGGTCGCCCGGGTCCCGATCGCCGATCTGGCCGACCCGGCGAACCGGCTGACGGTCCGGCACCCGTCCGGGATCAAGATGGGCCCGGCGTTCCGCGCCGGCGGCATGCTGGTGTGGGGGTTCACGGCGGCGGTGCTGACGCAGGTGCTGGTCGCGGGCGGCTGGGACCGCCCCTGGGACGCGAGTCGCGTCGAGGACCTGCCGCCCGACGTGCTGTCCCTCGCGTCCCGCGGCTGACCCCGGGCGCGGCCCGGCCCTGGACCGTTCCCGACCCGCCCGGAGTCCGCGCAGGTCAGGGAGCCGGCGTCATCCCGGGTACGGACGGGGCCCGCGCCGCGTCGCACTGCACGGTCATCCGCCGCACTCCAAACTGGTCCGTTGAGGGGACGTGAAGCAGGCCCGGCGCCCTATACGGTGAAGCGGTGCTGCACGACCACGTTCTCGATCTCATCCTGCTCGTGCTCGTCGTGCTGTTCGGAGTCTCGGGGTACCGGCAGGGCTTCATCGTCAGCCTGCTGAGCTTCGTCGGCTTCGTCGGCGGCGGCGTGATCGGGGTGCTGATCGCACCGCCGATCGCCGAGGCCACGGTGAACGGGGCTGCGCAGCAGGCGCTGCTGGCCATCGTGGTCGCCTTCCTGGCCGCCACGCTCGGGCAGCTGATCGCCTCCTCCGTCGGCGCGGTGCTGCGCAACCGGGTGACCGGGCTGAACGCGCGCACCGCCGACGCGGTCGGCGGCACCTTCGTCAGCGCGCTGTCGCTGCTGGTCGTCGCCTGGTTCTTCGGCAACCTGGTGGCGAACTCGGAGTTCAAGCCGGTGCGCACGCAGGTCAAGGGCTCGACGATCATAAAGGGCATCAACGGGGTGATGCCCGCGCAGGCGCAGACCTGGTTCACCTCGTTCCAGGGGTTCGTGAAGAGCAGCGAGTTCCCGCAGGTGTTCAACGGGCTCGGCGGCGAGTCGGTGGTGCAGGTGCCGCCGCCGGACGAGTCGGTGCTCAACACCGCGGGCCTCCGCGAGGCCAAGAACAGCATCGTCAAGGTCGTCAGCACCGCGCCGCAGTGCCAGCGCCGCATCGAGGGCACCGGGTTCGTGTTCGCGCCGCAGCACATCATGACGAACGCGCACGTCGTCGCGGGCGCCCAGGGGCCGTCGATCGTGGAGTCCCGCACCGGGAACCGGACCCGCGGCCGCGTCGTGCTGTACGACCCGAAGCGCGACATCGCGGTGCTGTACGTGCCGGAGCTGGACGCGCAGCCGCTGAAGTTCGCCGGGGAGGCGCGGGTCCGCGACAGCGCGATCATCGCGGGGTTCCCGAAGAACCAGCCGTTCACGCCGGGCGCCGCCCGGATCCGCGCCCGGCAGACCGCGCGCGGCCCGGACATCTACCACGCCGGGCAGGTCAGCCGCGAGATCTACGCGATCCGCGGGAAGGTCGAGCCGGGCAACTCCGGCGGGCCGCTGCTGTCCACCGAGGGCCGCGTCTACGGCGTGATCTTCGCGGCGGCGCTGGACACGCCGTCGACCGGGTACGCACTGACGGCCGAGGAGGTCGCGCCGGACGCCAGGGACGGCGCGTCCCTCACCAAGCCCGTCGGCACGCAGAGCTGCTCGGACTGACACACGGTCCGACCGGCCCGCGGCTAGGGCGCTGTCAGGCGGAGCTTCACGGGGGTGTCCTCGGGGTGGTCCGCCAGCGCGCGCGCCCGCCGGACGATGCCCACCACGTCGATGCCGTGCGGAGGGGCCTCACCATACGACTCGGTGCTGTACGGCTCGATGCGGTCGGCGGCGCGGCTCAGCAGCGCCTGCGCGCCCCGCAGGTTCCCGCGCCGCAGGTGGGTTATCCCCACGGCGACCTGGGCGAGCCCTCTCCACAGCTCCCGTTCCGGCTCCGGCGCGCCCTTCCAGACGGCTTCGAGGACCTCGTGCGCATGGAAGGGCCGGTCCTCGTCCAGGAGACGCTGCGCCTCCACGAGGGCCTCCTCGGGCGGCATGTCGAGGTCCTCCGGCATGGTCGGCACCCCGGAGGCCCCGTGCGGCAGCGGACGGCCATACGCGTCGCGCGGCCGTGCGTTGCGTGGGCGTCCGGACTCGTCACGATCCCGCATGCCTCAACCGTACGCGGCGCCTCGATCGCGGGAGCACCGCCGGAGAGCCGCGTCCCGCGCCGGCTTTCGGGCTCCGCGTCAGCTTTCAGGCTCTGGGTCAGCTTTCGGGCTGCGTCAGCTTTCGGGCTCAGGGTCGGAGAGCCACCCGAGGAGCTGCGCGTCGAACGCGCGCGGACGCTCCTGGTGGGGGAAGTGCCCCGCCCCTTCGATGAGCTTCCACCGGTACGGCGCCGCCACGTACCGTCCCGACCCCTGGGCGCTGGACGGGAGCGTGCACGTGTCGAGGGCGCCGTGCAACTGGAGGGTGGGCGCGTTGATGGGGGCCCGCATACGGTGCGCGTAGCGGATGCCGTCCGGACGGGCCTGCGACCTGATCAGCCAGCGGTGGTACTCCAGCGCGCAGTGCGCCGTCCCCGGGATCTGCACCGCCTTCCGCACGAAACGCTCCGTCCGCTCGTCCGGCCATCCCGGCGCGGACCAGTCGCGCAGCAGCCGCCCCGCCAGCTCCCCGTCGTCGCGGACGAGCCGCCGCTCGGGCCACATCGGCAGCTGGAAGCCGAACGTGTGGCGCGTCGCCCAGCCCTGCCCGCGCGGGTCGCCCAGCACGGACTGCCGCAGCCGCAGCGGATGCGGCGCCCCCACCACGGCCAGCCGCTGGACGATCTTCGGGTGGTAGACGGCCGTCGTCCACGCCAGCAGCCCGCCCCAGTCGTGCCCGCACACGACCGCGTTCGCCTCGCCGAGCGCGCGCACGAGCCCCGCGGCGTCCCCCGCCAGGGTGATCAGGTCGTAGCCGCGCGGCGGCTTGTCGCTGCCGCCGTACCCGCGCAGGTCTACCGCGACCGCCCGGTATCCGGCGTTGGCCAGCGACACCAGCTGGTGGTGCCACGACCACCAGAACTGCGGGAAGCCGTGCAGCAGCAGGACCAGCGGCCCCTCGCCGGCCTCGGCGACGTGGAACCGCGTCCCGCCGGCGCTGACGGCGCGGTGCGTCCACGGCCCGTCGACCTCGACCAGGGACACCTCGTGCCCGGACATGGCAGGGGTCAGTCCGTCAGGGCGGGCGTGTCCGAGTCGCCGCGGTGCCGCAGCGCCGCGAAGTCGTCCTTGAGCGTCTTCCGCGTCCGCTTCGCCCCGTCGATCTTGCGGATGCGCAGGTAGCCGAAGCCGATCAGGCCGATCGCGAGCACCAGGTAGATGCCGGACACGACCAGGAACGCGGCCCAGTGGTAGAGCCCGGCCGCGACCAGCCCGTACGCCAGCGCGATCGACAGCAGGATGACGATCAGCCCGCCGATCAGCGCGGCGATGGTGAACATCACGCTGCCGTAGGCGGCCTTCTTGGCGTCCGCCTTCAGCTCCAGCTTGGCCAGGTCGATCTCCGCCCTGACCAGCGCGGAGACATTGGTGGACGCCAGCGCGACGAGCTCGCCGAGGGACTTGTCCTCAACGCTCTCGCCGGGCAGTGCCTCGGACATGGCGCTCCTCTCCTTCAAGGTCGGCCGTCACTCCGCCGGGCGCGGGCGCGCCCTCCTCCGGAAGACGACGGCGGCGGCCGCCGAGGCGATGATGCTCGCGATCAGGACCGCAGTCGTCACTCTCTCGAATCGGGACGGGTCGGTATAGGCCAAACCGCCGATCAGCAGGGAAACGGTGAATCCCACCCCGGCGAGCATCGCGACTCCCGCGATCTCCCGCCAGCGCAGGTCCGCCCCGAGCGTCGCCAGGCCGACCCGTACGGCCGTCCAGGCGCCGCCGAGGACCCCCACGAACTTACCGATCACCAGGCCGGAGATCACACCGAGGGCCACCCGATCGCCGAGAACGGCCCCGAGCGCGGACCCGCTGAGCGCCACGCCCGCCGACAAGAACGCGAACACCGGCACGCAGAAACCCGCCGACAGCGGCCGCAGGACGTGGTCGGCCCGCTCCGCGTTCGTGGGCCGGCCATCGGGCGTCTCCTTGACGCCGGTCAGCATCCCCAGGGCGACACCCGCGACGGTCGCGTGGATGCCGCTGCGCTGTACGCAGTACCAGGCGAGCACCGCGATCGGCAGGTACAGCCACGGCGACCTTATGTTCCTGCGCTGTAGGAGCCCATAGGCGGCTATGAGGACGACGCCCGCGCCGAGCCACGTCCAGTGCAGTGTCTCCGTGTAGAACAGCGCGATGATGGTGATGGCGATCAGGTCGTCCACCACGGCGAGCGTCAGCAGGAACGCGCGCAGCGGCGCCGGGCACGACGAGAACGTCACCGCGAGCACGGCCAGCGCGAACGCGATGTCGGTGGCCGTCGGGACCGCCCATCCGCGCAGCGCCCCGGGCTCCCCCGCGCTCACCGCGACGAAGATCAGCGCGGGCATCGCCACGCCGGCCGCCGCCGCGATCACCGGCAGCGCCGCGTCGCGCGGGTCGCGCAGCTCCCCGTGCGCCAGCTCCTCGCGCAGTTCGAGGCCCGCGACGAAGAAGAACACCGCGAGCAGCCCGCCGGACGCCCAGTGCTGCACGTCCATGTGCTCCAGCCCCAGCCAGTGCGGGCTCAGCTCGTGGCTCTGCAGGCTCTTGTAGGCATCGGCCCACGGGGTGTTCGCCCAGACCAGCGCGGCCACGGTGGCGAGCAGCATGACGATGCCGCCGACCGTCTCGGTGCGCAGCGCGGCGGCCACCTGCCCGCCGTACCGGACCGTCGGACGGAACGGCCACACATGGGCGATACGGCGCTTCTCGGGCGCGGTGGTCGGGCGCGGCATGGGATACCCCCGGGGACGGCGACGGTCCGGACGCGGAGCCCCGCCCGCACACCGACGCGAGAGGGGGCGTCCATCGCCGACCAGACTTCCCGGCACACCTGATCACAAGGCTACCCGTCTGACCGGCGCACCCGGCCCCGCGGAAGGGCGACGGCCCGTGGCGGAGCGCCGTTCCACGCTC
>NZ_JBEYYT010000131.1:18027-22774 GCF_040645715.1 Spirillospora sp. NPDC046719
CCGGTCCCCGGGCCGTTCCACCGGTTCCGCCGAAGCAAGGACGACCGGCCGTCGCCTTCCGCCCCGCCGGGGCTCCGCCCCGCCGGCGCTTTGCTCCGGGCGCCGGTCAGTCCTCGGTCTTCGCGCTCGGCAGCTTCTCGGAGATCAGGTCCATCACCGTGCTGTCGGCGAGCGTCGAGACGTCGCCGATGCTGCGGTTCTCCGCCACGTCCCGCAGCAGCCGCCGCATGATCTTGCCGGACCGGGTCTTCGGCAGCTCCGGCACCATCATGATCTGCCGCGGCTTGGCGATCGGGCCGAGCGTCCTGGCGACATGGTCGCGCAGCTCGGCCAGGAACTCGGCGCCCTCGACCTCCTCGCCGGCGCTGCCGCGCGGGATCACGAACGACACGATCGCCTGCCCGGTCACCGGGTCCGTCGCGCCGACGACCGCGGCCTCCGCCACCTTCGGATGCGACACCAGCGCCGACTCCACCTCCGTGGTGGAGATGTTGTGCCCGGACACCAGCATCACGTCGTCGACGCGGCCGAGCAGCCAGATGTCGCCGTCCTCGTCCTTCTTCGCGCCGTCACCGGCGAAGTACTTGCCCTCGAAGCGCGACCAGTACGTCTTGACGTACCGCTCGTCGTCGCCCCAGATCGTCCGCAGCATGCCCGGCCACGGCTCGGTGAGCACCAGGAACCCGCCGCCGCCGTTCGGCACCGGCTCGCCCTGGTCGTCCACCACCTCAGCGGAGACGCCCGGCAGCGGGCGCATCGCCGCGCCCGGCTTGGCCGCCGTCACGCCCGGCAGCGGGCTGATCATGATGCCGCCGGTCTCGGTCTGCCACCACGTGTCGACCACCGGCGTCCGGCCCGCGCCGATGTTCTCCCGGTACCAGACGTACGCCTCCGGGTTGATGGGCTCGCCGACCGACCCGAGCACGCGCAGCGACGACAGGTCGTACTGCGCCGGGATGTCGTCGCCCCACTTCATGAACGTGCGGATCGCCGTGGGCGCCGTGTAGAAGATCGACACCTTGTACTTCTGGATGACGTCCCACCAGCGGCCCTTGTTGGGCGTGTCCGGCGTCCCCTCGTACATCACGCTGGTCGCGCCGTTGGCGAGCGGCCCGTACACGATGTAGGAGTGGCCCGTCACCCAGCCGATGTCGGCCGAGCACCAGTAGACGTCCGTCTCCGGCTTCAGGTCGAACACCGCGTTGTGGGTGTAGGACACGTGCGTCAGGTATCCGCCCGTGGTGTGCAGGATGCCCTTCGGCTTCCCCGTCGTGCCGGACGTGTACAGGATGAACAGCGGGTGCTCGGCGTCCATGGGCTCGGCGGTGTGCTGGTCGCTCTGCCGCTCCACCAGGTCCTGCCACCAGACGTCGCGCTCGTTCTCGGCGACCTCCTCGCCGGTGCGGCGGACCACCAGGACGTGCTCGATCGTCGGGGTCTGCGCGACCGCCTCGTCCACGGTCGGCTTCAGCGCGGACGGCTTGCCGCGCCGGTACCCGCCGTCGGCGGTGATGACGAGCTTGGCCTGCGCGTCGTCGATGCGGGTGCGCAGCGCCTCGGAGGAGAAGCCGCCGAACACCACCGAGTGGGTGGCGCCGATCCGCGCGCACGCGAGCATCGAGATCGGCAGCTCCGGGATCATCGGCAGGTAGATCGCCACCCGGTCGCCCTTGCGGACGCCCAGCTCCAGCAGCGCGTTCGCGGTCTTGTTCACCTCGCGCTGCAGGTCGGCGTAGGTGAGGGTGCGGGTGTCCCCGGGCTCGCCCTCCCAGTGGTAGGCGATCTTCGCGCCCAGGCCGGCCTCGACGTGGCGGTCGACGCAGTTGTAGGCGGCGTTCAGCTCACCGCCCACGAACCACTTGGCGAACGGCGGGTTGCTCCAGTCCAGGATCTCGTCCCAGCGCTTGGACCAGGTCAGCCGGTCGGCCTGCTCCGCCCAGTAGCCCAGGCGGTCGGCGGCGGCCTCGTCGTACGCCTCGGCCTTGACGTTCGCCGCTGCGGCGAGCTCGGCGGGCGGGGGGAAGCTCCGCGTCTCCTGCAGAAGGTTCGACAGTGTCTCTTGGCTCTGGCTCAACGCGTACTCACTCCTTGCTAGCTGAACGGGGGTCGCCCGGTATCCCCACTTCACCAGGAAGGTCCCGCCCCCACAAGGCCGCATTCCCGAGTGTCGAGGAAGAGCGCGACCGGCGCTCACGGCTCCGGATGGTGCTGTGATGCCCGACACACCTTGCCTTCCCAGTGCCGCGGCGCGGGAACCGCCTCCGTTCTACGCGCACGCAGGGGGTTGCGCGAGCGGCACCGGCGACCGCATAGGGTCGGGCCGTGACCGATGCCCTTGCTCAGATAGCGAACCTGCCCGGCGTCGCGGAGGCCGTCGCCGACGCGCGCTCCGCCGTGGACCGGCTGCTCGGCCACCGCATCCTGCGGCGCCGCAGCGCCGACGTGTCCACGGAGTCGGCGCTGCGCGGCGCGCGCGCGTCCGCCGTGCTGGAAGGCGCCTCGGTCACACTTGAGGACCTGCGCACCACGGAGAACCCCACGGACCCGGTCGTCCAGGGGGCGCTGCGGGTGTCGGCGGAACTCGGCACGCTCGCCGAGACGTGGCGGCAGGCGCCCCGCCAGGTCCTCGCGCGGCTGCACGTGCTGGCCGCGGCGGACGCCGTCGACAGCGCCGACCTCGGACGTCCCCGCGCCGACGACCAGCCGGTGAAGGACGTCCTCGGGCTGGGCGACCCGCCGTCCCCGGCGGAGGTGGCGGCGCGCCTGGACGCGCTCAGCGGGCTTCTCACCGAGCCCACCAAGGCGCCCGCGCTCGTGGTCGCCGCCATTGTGCACGGCGAGCTTCTGACGCTGCGGCCCTTCGGCTGGGGCGACGGCATCATCGCCCGCGCCGCGCAGCGCATCACGCTCGTCGCCCGCGGCCTCGACCCGAAATCCTTGGTCGCGCCGGAGGTCGGTCATGCCGAACTCGCCGACGACTATGCCGAAGCCCTCCGCGCCTATGCGTCGGGGACGTCGGAGGGTGTCGCGCAGTGGCTCGTGCACTGCTCGGCGGCGGTCGCCGCGGCCGCCCGTGACTCGCAGGCCATCTGCGAAGCCTTCATGCGCGGCTGATCGCACCGGCTCTCGCCGCTGTTCCGCTGTGGCGGCTGTTCCACCCGGGGCCGTTGTGTCGTGGGCGGCCCGCTGTTCCGTCGGTGGGGAGGTCCATGCTGTCCCCATGGCCGAACGGAAGGACGGGCGCGCGGCGGCGCCCACCGAGACCACCATCGCGTCCGCCGACTGGGACTCGCGCGACCTGACCGGTGAGCGGCATGAGCGCGTCCTGTTCGTGGACGTCGACATGACGGAGGCGGCGGGCACCGGCGCGGTGTTCACTGAGTGCACCTTCCGCGGCGTCCGGTTCAACGCGTCCACGCACACCGACGCGGCGTTCCTGAACTGCACGTTCGTCCGCTGCGGCTTCTTCGACGCGACCTTCGCCGGCTGCAAGGTCGTCGGCGGGATGTTCGACGGCTGCACGCACGACCTGATGAAGGTCACCGGCGGGGACTGGTCGTTCACCGGGCTGCCCGGCGCCGACCTGCGGCGCGCGTCGTTCACCGACGTCCGGTTGCGCGAGGCGGACCTCACCGGCGCGCGGTGCGCCGGCGCCACGCTCCGCGGGCTGGACCTGTCGGGCGCCTGGCTGCACCAGGCCGATCTCTCGCGCTGCGACCTGCGCGGGAGCGACATCTCGTCGATCGATCCGCACACCGTCGAGCTGAAGGGGGCGGTGATCGACCCGTACCAGGCGGTGGTGCTCGCGACGGCCCTCGGCCTGGACGTGCGGGGCGACTGACGGCCTAAGCGGCGGCTCGGGCGGCGGCTCGGGCGGCGGCTTCGGCTGCTTCGGCGGGCAGGCGGAGTGCGGTGTCGGACACAGCGAACGGCGCTCGCCAGGGAGCGCCGTCGCCGATCACGTCACACCGGGTTACCAAGCGTGCACCTCACTATCGCCGGATCGGGTCAAGCCCGTCTCGGCGCGCCTCCCGCGGCTGGTCGCGCGTGGGTGCCCGGCTGCCGTGCCCGGACGCGTGGTCCGTAGATCCTGTCTACGCCTCATCTGCCCAGTTGACAAGCCCCTTTTCGGAAGTCCGGGCGGCCCGTGACCCCCGCCCGCCGCGGCGGCCTGTCCGCCTTCTTCTGCCGATAAGGGGCGAAACACGCAATTTCGGGCTATCCGCAACCAAAGGTCCGCCCGCCAAAGCGATCACGCAGTGTGACCGTTTCTTTTTGGCCGCCGATCGGGTGCTCGGCCGGAAAAATCTTTGGTTCTCCGGTACGCTCCGACTTCCGTCCCGTTGCACTCCGTATGGGTGGGGACGACCCCAGTGGTCCCCGTTCCGCCGCCTGGCACGAGGACCAAGAGGGGGCCGGCATCGACAGATGGGGATAAACACCCGCCCTCCGGGCGACTTTGCGACTCGACGGAACTGGCGGCGGTCGGGCAGCATATGTTGTATCTGCTTAGACTGGGAGACAACGAGTTTGCCTCCCCTATAGACCGGCCTTGCTAACGGCTCCGCCGATCTCACGAGACTTTCCTGGGAAAACGGACCGGCTCTACCCCCCCGGAGCCGGACCGTTAGGCGGCCCCCGCTCTCCCCCCCGGCGGGGGTCGCCCAAACATGCGGCGGGCGGGCGGGGGGGGGGGGGGCACCGGGAACACGCCCCCCCCGCCCCCCCCCCCCCACCCCCGCCCCCC
>NZ_JBEYYT010000132.1:0-22512 GCF_040645715.1 Spirillospora sp. NPDC046719
GCGGCGGCGCACCCGCCGCGCGCGGCGGGCCGGGCGGCCGGGCCCCGCGGGCCCGGCCGCCTTCGTTTCATCGGTCATGCGCCCTGGTCCGTGAGGGAGAAGTCGTCGACGAGGAGGGTCCCGACGCCCGGCAGCGCGACGCCGAAGCTGATGTTGGTGGCGCCCGCGGGGACGGCGGGGGTGGTGACGAGCGTCTGCTGCCAGGTGCTCGTCTGCGCGAGCGTCGGGCCGTTCGTCCAGAACGTCCAAGCGCCGGTCGCGCTGCGGTAGTAGATGCTCATCTTGGTGGTGACGCCGGCCGCCCAGGTGCCCTTGAACCAGACCCCGAGCTGGTAGGCATGGCCCGGTGTCGCTGCGGGCGCGCAGGTCCCGGCGTCCTGTTTCGTGACGAGCTTCCGGTCGCCGTCGGTCCGGGCGGTGACGTCGACGCGTTCGGCGTACTGCCCGGTGTGCGAGTCGTTCGTCCGCGTCCAGGCGAAGGTGTTCGTCCCGTATCCGCCGAGCTGGAAGCAGTCGGGGACGCCTCCGGTCGCCGCCTCCAGCGACGGGTTCTGGACGGTCGCGGGCGACGGCGGCCCGTTGACGGGCGGCTGCAGGCTCCCGCCGATGACCTGGCCGACGGTCTTCACCGTCGTCCCGTTCGCCGACCGCGGCGCGAGCCAGTCCAGGAACGACGACAGCGTGGCCGGGCTGACGGCGTAGGTGTCGTCGCAGCCGTTGCACACGTGGTGGATGACGAGCTGCACCCACCCGCCGCCGTGCGTCTCGGCCTGCGTGACGTAGCCCTGGAGCTGCGCGAGCGTCGTGCCCGTCTTGACCGAGTCGGGGGTCTGGGTGAAGTAGGCGTCCGCCGGGGGGATCGTCTCGGCGTAGCCGCAGCCGCCGCAGTCGCCGGGCGAGACGACGCCGCCGACGGTCCGGGCGCTGTTGTAGCCGCAGTCGTGCACGACCTGCTCGGACGTGCTGCTCGCGTTCCCGTACGGGTAGGCGAAGTTCTTGACGGTGAAGCCCATGTTCAGCAGCGCCACGCGGTCGTCGCAGACCTGCCGCTGCTGCTCGGCGGTGGAGAGGGTGGGCAGGTCGGCGTGCGTGATGGTGTGGCCACCGATCTCGTTGCCGGCGGACTCCAGCGACGCGATCTCCGCCTGCGTCATGTAGCCGGACGTGCCGACCCGGGCGCTGTTGATGTAGTACGTCCCCTTCATGCCGTGGCTCGCGAGCGCCGGGCGGGCGTTGTCGTACTGGTCCTGCGACCCGTCGTCGAACGTCAGCGACACGACCGTGCCGGTGTCGGCGCTCGCCGGCACGGCGGCGAGGACGGCCGCCGCGCCGATCAGCGCGGCGGTGAGGAGGCTGAGAAGTCTTCGTGGAGACATCGGGGTACTCCGTGGGGGAGTCGTGGGGGTGGATTCAGCGCCCGAGCGGGACGAGCGCCGGATCGCGGAAGACCAGCGTGCGCCGGTCGCGCGCCGCGATCTCGAACGTGAGGCCTCCTTCGTTGAGCCGCGGGTCGATGGCGGCGCGCAGCGGCGCGCCGCCCGCCACGGTGACGGTGAGCCGGTGGCCGCGCGCCTCGATCCGGACGGACCGGGCTCCCGCGCGCGCCGCGATCCGGGTCCGGCCGAGCACGACCGGGCCCGCGTCCCCGATCTGCTGCCGGACCAGGACGGCCGCGGCGCCGACGACGACCTCGACGCGGCCGCGGTGGCCCGCGCCCGCGCCGTCGCGGACCGCGATGACCGCGCTGGTGCGCGGGTCGATCCCGGTGACGGACGTGCTGACCCGGTAGTCCGTCCACTGGCTCGTGTTGACGCCGGTGAGCAGGCAGCTCCCGTAGACGTCGCTGGTGACGCGCAGGTCGGACGCGCGGCGCCGGCACGTGGCGAGGTCGCCCGTCCAGGGCAGCCCCGCCAGGTCGCGCGGCGGCGCGGTGGGGACGGCGGCGCGGATCATCTCCAGCAGGTCCGTCACCGACGTGGTGGACCGGACGCCGATCCGGCCGAGCGTCCAGCGCGGCGACCCGGCGGTGAGCGCGTCGACGTGGTCGGTCGGGACGTTCTCGCCGGTGAACGCCTCGCTGAACCCGGCGTGCCGGATCAGGACGGGCAGCTCCGCCGCGATCCGCGGGTCGTTGCCGGTCCCGCCCGACGCGCCGAACGGGTAGGAGAACGCGGTGGCCCGGCGGCCGAGCGTCCGCTCGAAGAACCGCTGGCTGCGGTCCAGGTCGCGGCGGACGCGGGCGCGCCAGTGCCCGATCGTCTCCGTCCGGCCGCGCACCTGGACCAGGTTCGGCATCGGCGCGGCGACGTCCCCCGGCACCCGGGTGAGGTCGTGCAGGTCGTCGCCGTGCGAGCCGAACTCCCACCGCCCGCTCGCGGCCAGGCCGCGGACCTGCCGGGTGGACAGGTAGTACGACGGCGTCCCCGGCTGGACGATCCTCCCCGTGGTGAGGAACCCGGCCGCGGTGAAGCCGTGCGCCTTCAGCACCGGGTCGGCGGTCGTCCAGTCGGTGAGCTGCCCGTCGTCGAAGGTGAGCAGCAGGGCGCGCGGCGGCAGCCGGACCGGCCGGTGCGCGAGCAGGTCCTCCACGTCCCGCAGCCGGACGGACCGGTACCCGGCCGCCGCGAGCGCCGCCATGTGCTCGCCGAACAGCCGGCGCGAGAGCGTGCTGCCGGAGTGGTCGGTGTCGGACACCCCGTGGTAGGTCAGGACGAGCACCGACCCCGGGTAGCGGGGGAGCGCCGCCGCCGTCCGGGCCGACGCCGGGTCCAGCCGGACGGCGGGCGCCGCCTTCTGGCCTGGGTCGAACGGCCGGCTCAGCGTCACCCACGTCGTCAGCGCGAGGGCGAGCGCGCACAGGAACACCAGGCCGGTGACCGCCCGGACGGCCCTGGTGGACCGGCCGGGCGGCGGCCTTTCCCAGGGCGCGGGCTCCTCCCGGTCAGCCATCGCTCGCCGCCGCGCTGTAGAGCCGGACCGGGCGCGGCGCCGACGGGGGCGGCGACGCGTCCCGGGTGCCCCACTTCCCGTCCCGGATCCGCGCGACCGCCCACAGCAGCTGCGGGGAGAACGCGACGTAGAAGAACGTCCCGACGAACGCGTAGATCCACATTCCGTCGTCGCGCAGCATCCGGTACGTCAGCGCGTACCCCATCGACACCAGGTAGAGGCCGAGGAAGTAGATCATCGGGAAGCGGCCACCCGCGAGCGGGACCGCGAGGCTGTACAGCACCACGACCGGGCTGAGCAGGCCCGCGATGGTCTGGACGGCGATGGACGGCAGCGCCCGCGTCCGGCTCCGCCACACGTGCGCGAGCAGCAGCGGCCCCTCCCGGCTCCACGACTTCTTCCACCGCAGCTGCTGCCGGAAGAACTTGCGGTACCGGTCGGGCGCGTCCGTCCACGCCTCCGCGCGGGCGTCGTAGCGGGTCGTCCAGCCCGACTTGATGACCCGGTTGGTGAGCGCGCGGTCGTCGCCGTAGGTGCATTCGACGCCGAGGAACCGCTGGTGCTCCCAGGCGTCCAGCAGCGGCGCGATCGCCGCCCGCCGGTACGCGGCGAAGCAGCCCGAGCAGCACGTGACCGCGCCGAGCACCGACTCGGCGCTCTTGAGCAGCTGGAACGACACGTAGTACCGGGCCGCCTGCATCCGCGTCAGCACGTTGCTCTCGGCGTTGCGGACGTAGGTGAGGCCGGAGATCGCGCCGACCCTCCCGTCCGCGAACCCCTGCACGAGCAGCCGGACGGAGCCGGGCGCGGGCATCGAGTCGGAGTCGACGAACACCAGGATCTCCGCCGACGTCGCCCGGATCCCGGCCGCCATCGCCGCGCGCTTGCCCTTGTTGGCGCCGAGGTCGACGCAGCGCACCCGGCCCTTCGGGTAGCGCGCGGCGGCCTCGCGCATGTGGTCCCAGGTGTCGTCGGTGGAGCCGTCGTTCACCACGACGATCTCCAGCTTGTCCGCGGGGTAGTCCAGCCCCAGGCAGGAGTGGATCGTCCGGGCGACGGCCTCGCCCTCGTTGTAGGCGGGCACCACGATCGCGACGGACGGGGCGATGCCGGCGTCGCGCGGCGGGCGGTAGAACGCCGCGAGCACGAACCGGCTGATCACGTAGCTGCTGACGAGCACCGTGTACGTGGGGAGCAGCAGGTCGCCGCGCATGTACGCGACCTTCACCCCGACGTGCCAGACGATGACGCCGCAGATGACGGCGACGCCCGCCAGCGCCCCCAGCGAGACCAGGCGGGCCCGCCAGGGCAGGCCGCCGAAGGGGACCGGCGACCTGCGGTCACGGCTCACAGCGCCACGCGCCGGGCCGGCCCGGAGAAGCGGTACGTGGCGTCCAGCAGCAGCTGGTCCGCGCTCAGCCAGTCCAGGTCCAGGCCCTGGTGCGGGGTGTGCGCGATCACCAGGTCGGCGGGGCCGGGCTCGGCGCTCGCCAGCTTCGTCCCGCCCTCGGTGACCAGCTCGGGGACGCGCGGGTCGTGGTAGCGGACGCCGGCGCCCGCCGCCAGCAGCCCGTCGATGATCTCCAGTGCGGGCGACTCGCGCAGGTCCTCGACGTCCGGCTTGTAGGCGACGCCGAGCACCAGCACGTCCGCGCCGGCCAGGCCGCGCCCGTGGTCCGACAGCACCTGCCGGGCGCGCTCCACCACCTGCCCCGGCCGCATCGCGATCGCGTTCATCGCCGCGGAGACCAGCGGCGTGTGCAGCCGGTCCCGCTTCAGCTGCCACAGCAGGTAGTGCGGGTCGCAGGGGATGCAGTGGCCGCCCGCGCCGGGGCCGGGGAAGAAGGGCATGAAGCCGTACGGCTTGGTCGCGGCCGCCTCGATGACCTCCATCACGTCCAGCTCCAGCAGCCGGCTCGCGTCCGCGAACTCGTTGACCAGCGCGATGTTGACCGCCCGGAACGTGTTCTCCAGCAGCTTGGTCATCTCGGCCGCCTCCGCCGAGGAGACCCGGTGCAGGTCGCCCGCGTACCGGCCGAGCAGCGCCATGGCCCGCGCCGCGCAGCGCGGCGTCACGCCGCCGACCACCCGCGGGACCTCCTCGTGCGGGTGCCGGTCGTTGCCCGGGTCGATCCGCTCCGGGCTGAACGCGACGAAGACGTCCGTCCCGATCCGCAGGCCGCGCGCGGCCAGCGGCCGGACGAGCAGCTCCCGCGTCGAGCCGACGTAGCTGGTGGAGGTCAGCACGATGGTCTGCCCGGCCCGCGCGTGCGCGGCGGCCGTGGCGCACGCCTCCGTCAGGGCGCCGAGGTCGGGGACGAGGTGCCGGTTGACGGGCGTCGGCACGCAGATGATCAGGGCGTCGGCCCGGGCCGCGTCGGCCGGGTCGGCGGTCACGGCGAGGCCCTCCCGCGCCGCGCGCAGCCGGCGGTGGTCGCTGTCCAGCAGGTCCACGCGGCCGGCCCGGATCGCCTCCAGCCGGCCGGGGTCCCGGTCGACGCCGAGCACCCGCAGCCCGGCGGCGTGGAAGGCGAGCGCGGTCGGCAGCCCGACGTAGCCCAGCCCGATGACGGCGACGTCGTATGTGGATGAATCCGTGCGCCGGGCCCCGAGGGGCGAAGCAGCGGAGGACATGGCTCAGTGATCTCCCCGTGTGAGCTCCGGTCCGATGGCCGGAGTCCATCAGCCAATGGCAAAGACGGGGTAAAGCGTCTTTGGCAGCCGATTGACGGGGGACCGCACTTCAGCGGAGGTCTTCTACGCCCGATGGCGGACGACATCTCTCCACCGGTTGGCGATCATGCCGGTGATCAGGTGAAAAGAGCAGGACCCGCCCGGTATGCGAGCGGGTCCTGAGCGCGGCCGAATCCGGCCGGTCAACGTGCGGCGAGGTCGTCCTCCGAGGAGGCCGTCTCCGCGTCCAGCGGACGCTCGGAGTCGCCGTCCGCGGGGCGGCGCTCCGGCCACGAGTTGATCCGGGTGCGACGAGGGTTCGCCAGAGCGTTGTCCATTTCTACTGCTGTCCTCCCGTTGACGACGGCCCGTGATTCTCGGCATCCGGGCCGACCGAAATAAGAAGATCTTCCCCGATGACCCACCCGGTTTAGCAAAATGGTCTAGACCGCGCGGCCCACCGGATGACAACGCCCCGCCCGGCCGGCGCATTCCGCCCGCCCGGAACGGGCTCGCGCCGCGGGCTCCGCCCTGCCACCATCGTCGGCATGGACGTCCAGCAGCTCATCCGCCTCCACGAGGAGGGCACGCCGCCGAAGTACCTGTTCTTCTGGGGCCACCGGACGCCGGGCCCCGGCTATCTCAGCCAATGGTGGCCGTCGCCTTTCACCGTGGACGGAGTGACCTATGCCACGGCGGAGCATTACATGATGGCGGAGAAGGCCCGGCTGTTCTCCGACGAGGAAACGGCCGCCGCCGTCGTCGCCGCGCCCCACCCGGGCGCCGCCAAGGACCTCGGCCGCCGCGTCCGCGGCTTCGACGACGACGTCTGGACCGCCCAGCGCACGTCCATCGTCGTCGCCGGGAACCGGGCGAAGTTCACCCAGAACGCGGAGCTGCGCGACTACCTCGCCGCCACTCGTTCCCGCGTCCTCGTGGAGGCCAGCCCCCTCGACCGCGTCTGGGGGATCGGCCTGGCCGCCGACGACCCGCGGGCCGCGAACCCCGCCGAATGGCAGGGCGGCAACCTCCTGGGGTTCGCGCTGATGACCGTCCGCGACTCCCTCACCGCCTGACCCGCGTCCCCGGCGTCAGCCGCCCGAGGCCCGCGCGGTGCGGCGCGCGGCGAGGGCGGCTTCGGTGAGGTCGGCCATGCGGCGGCACGCCCGCCGCTGGTACTCGAGCTGCGTCGGCCGGCCGAACAGGGCGAACCCGAGCCGGACGACCGGGTCGCGGATGCCGGCGGCGCACGAGAAGGCGCGCAGGCGGAACTCCACCTCGCCGGTGTCGAGCCACTTGCGGACCTCCTGGTCCATCTGGCCGCGCTCCAGGTGCCCGTCCAGCGTCCGGTAGTTCCAGCCCCACACGCGCACCTGCCGGCCGTCCTGCTCGACGACCGTGTCGACGACGTCGCCGACCCGGACGCCGAGGTGGAAGCGGAGCCCGAAGAACCGCGCCTCGAGCAGCATGTCGGCGCCGGGCTCGGGCCCGCCCGTCCGGTACGCGCGCCGGATGATCCGCGGGTCGGCGAACTCGTAGTCCCTGACGAGGCGGCGCGCGATCTCCCAGCTGCCCTCCGGCTCCGGCGGGCCGGGGCGCTCCAGCGGGAGCGGCTGGCGGCGGTCGTCGATGTGCCAGCCGGACGGCCCGGCGCTCTCCGGCCGGTCCCGGACCTCGAAGTTCACGGGCCGGTCCCGCAGCCCCTCGAAGAGCCGCTGGAGCCGGCGGTGCTTCCGCGGACCGCTGGGCTGCGCGGTGCCCTTCCGGCGGCCGGTCGGGCTCGTGCCCCTGCTGACCTCCTGGACGGCGTCGTAGGAGCGGCGCCGCACCTGCTGGAGCGGACCGGCCGGCCGCAGCCCCGGGATCGGATGCCGCGCCGGGTTGAAACGCACCGGCACGGGGTCGTCGGTGCGCACGGGCCGCGTGAGGACCAGTTCCCCGAACCGCTCCCACGGGCCGAGTTCGGTGGCCACGACCAGGTCCATCGGGATCGGGCCCTCGCCGGCGACACGGGCCAGCGCGGCGGGGTCGCCCGGGAGGGCGCGCCGCGCGACCGCGCCCAGCAGGACGTGGCGGTCGCCCGCCGTGTACGGCAGCAGGCAGCCGTAGAAGCCCGGCCCCCAGCGCGCCGCCGGGCGGAGCAGGTGGCGGCCGAGCCGCCCGTGGCCCGTCGTGGCCAGCAGCAGCTCGGCGGTCGCCGGTTCGCCGCCGTCCGCGCCCGCGGGCTGCCGCCATCGCAGCGCCAGCCCGAGGATGTCGGGGAACGGGGACGGCAGGCCGATCGCCCGGGACAGGCGCGCCACGCCCCGCAGCTCCGCCGTGTCGTCCAGCAGCGGGACGCCCCAGAAACGGGAGGTGCCCGACAGCCGCAGCGTGGCGTCGAGGACGAGCCCGCGGGGATGCAGCGGCCGGCCGCCGCGCGCCTTCGCCAGCGCGGTGAACGCGCGGGCGAGCGCGCCGGCCACCGGTTCGACGAGATGGCGCCCGTCGATCCGCGAGGAGTCCCCGGCGAGCTCGGTCCGCTCGGTGAGGACCTCGACGTCCCCCGCCGGCCGGCCGCCGGCCAGCTCGGCCACCCGGCAGCAGAAATGCGTCCACATGTGGAGCTGCATCTCCTTGGCCATGCGCACCCGGTCGTAGAGCACGTCCGCCAGCCGGTCGCCGCTCCGCGTCCACGACTCGATGGTGAACCGCAGCCCGCCGTCCTCGGTGTCCTTCGCCCGGAACTCGATCTCGCCGGCCTCGATGTGCCCCTGGAGGGTCGCGAGCCGGAAGGACCGCGGCGTCCGCTCCACCACGCGCACCGGGAGGTTCCACGGGCCCGGCATGTGGACGTCGTACTCGTCCCCGAGCTCCAGCCGGGGCGAGGACCCGGAGGTCTTGTCGAAGACCGCGAACTCGACCGGCGACGCGGTGTTGACGTCGGCGCGCAGCCGGTCCATCAGCGCGGGCGCGTCCAGGTCGCTGCCGACGATCCGGACCGTGTAGCGCCGCTGGTAGACGGGGCCGACCCCCTGGCGCAGGCCCTGGACCCGGTCCCCGCCGTGCTGCGGGAGCCGCGCCGGGTCGAAGCCCGGTCCCGTCCGGAGCCGCTCCCGCCGCGCCGTGCGGGCCGTCCGGAGCCATCGCCAGAGCGCGAGGCCCGCCCCCGCCGGCCAGCGCGCGGTACGCGCACGCTGCCGCCACCGTCTCCGCACGGCGCCCCCCGATGACTCGCGCCTCCGTCGCCACGCCCTCACCGCGCGTGCCTACGTGCTGGTCAGGCCCTACCCGCGCCGCCGGTGCCCAACCGGCGCCCGCCGCCGGGACGCGCGTCCAGGGCTCTCAGAGGGCGAGCATCTCGGCGAGGGTGCCGCCGAGGACCCGGTCGCGGACCTCGCCGGGGGACGTGACCCGCTCGACGGTCATGCGCGCGAGCACGGGATCGCCGTAGGGCGCGTCGGAGCCGAACAGGGTGCGGTCGGGGATCTCCGCGATCGCCACCCGGACCGCGAAGACGATGGACGCCGTGGACAGCTCCAGGTACATGTTCGGCGTGTCGCGGACGAGCTCGATCGCGCGCATCCAGTGGGCCCCGCCGAGCTGGCTCACCACCAGCGGGACGCGCGGGTACCGGCGGGCGAGCCCCGCGAGCGTCTCCAGGTCGTCCCCGGTCGCGGGCGCGGACCCGTGGACGACGACGGGCAGGCCGCCGTGGTCGCGGGCGGCCCGCAGCACCGGTTCCACGAGGTCGGCGCGGCCCGGCGGCGGCGTCAGCTCGCCGATGCCGTGCAGGCAGGTCGCCACCACGTCGCGTTCCACGATCGCGGCGATCTCCTCGCCGCCCATGCCGAGCGGCACGGACAGGAACCCGATGAAGCGGTCCGGACGCGCCGCGAGGGCGGCCGCGTGCTCCGCCCAGGCGGCCCGGTAGGAGTCGAGCGTGTTCGCCTGTCCGCCGAGGCTCCTGCCGAGGACGTCCATCTCCCGGCGCAGCGACGCCAGGTCGGCGGCCCGCTCGGGATGCGGGCGGGTCGCGAACAGCACGGCCCGGTCGGCCCCGGCGTCGTCCAGCAGGGCGATGTGGTCCTCGACGGGATCGTGGACGTGCCCGTGCGCATCGATGATCATTTTTTCCTCCGGTGCGGAATAGGCCCCCACCGTCGCTCCTTGACACCGTTGGAAGGTCAAGCCGAGGAGGACGCCCGTGCTGATCGGGGAGCCGTGCTGATCGGGGAGCTGTCGCGGCGCACCGGGGTGAGCGAGCGGCTGATCCGCTACTACGAGGACCAGGGCCTGCTGGAGTCGCGCCGCCGCGCCAACGGCTACCGCGAGTACGGCGACGACGCCGAGCTGACGGTGGCCCGGATCCGGGCGCTGCTCGCCGCCGGCCTGCCGACGCGGTCGATCGCGCGCCTGCTGCCCTGCGCCGCCGGCGTCGACGCCCTGCGCCCGTGCCCCGGCACGCTGGAGGTGCTGCACGAGCGCCTCGCGGAGCTCGACCGCCGCGCCGCCGAGATCGCCGAGGCCCGCGCCCTGCTCACCCGCACCATCACCCGCACCGAGGCCGTCGCGACGCCGGATGGAGACACCGCCGGCTGACGGCGCCGTCGCTCACAGTGACATCCTTCTCTCCTGAATCCTTCGCAAAGCAGCGGGTAAGCCGAGGTCATGGCGAAGTCGCGAGCCGCGGCGAAGATCAAGGACGATCCGGTGGAGGAGAACCTGGCACTCGTCCGGCAGGTCATCGATGCCGCGCAGGAGGAAATGATCACGAAGGCGCGCAAGCGGGTGCCCGCGCTGCGGTTCGGCGCGCTGGCGGGGGCGCTCGGGGTCATGGCGACCGCGGCGTCCTACCGGATGAACGTGCAGCTGCTGGAGCGCAAGCTGCCGCCGGAGCTGGCGTCGTTCGTCGCGGCGCTGGCGTACGGGGGCGGTGCGGGCGCGGCCGCGATGGCGGCGTCCCGCAAGTGGAAGGGGCTGCCCGCGCCGCTGCCGACGGAGACGGCCCGGCAGGTCGCGGAGATCATCACCGACTCCGGGTGAGCCGCCGCGCGCGCCCGGCCGGCGGCGCCCGCGATTGACAGCCCGCCATGATCGTCAGCAGACTCGGCGGAGTGCGCATCGGCGAGCTGACGGACGTCCGGGCCGCGCGGCCGGAGGCGGTCGCCGAGGCGGCGGCCCGCCGGGTCCGGCCCGCGTCCCTCCCGGACCGGCCGATGATCATCGCGGCGGACCATCCCGCGCGCGGCGCGCTGGCGGCGGGCGGCGATCCGGTCGCCATGGCCGACCGCGGCGACCTGCTCGAACGGCTCTGCACGGCGCTGGAGCGGCCCGGCGTGGACGGCGTGCTCGGCACGCCCGACATCATCGAGGACCTCGCGCTGCTGGGCGTGCTCGACGGCAGGCTCGCGATCGGCTCGATGAACCGGGGCGGGCTCGCGGGGACGGCGTTCGAGATCGACGACCGGTTCACCGCCTACGACGCGGACGCGATCGCGGCGTCCCGGCTCGACGGCGGCAAGATGCTGCTGCGCATCGACGACGCCGACCCGGCGACGGCCCGGACGCTGGAGGCGTGCGGGCGCGCCGTCACGGGCCTGGCGGGGCACCGGCTGATGGCGATCGTCGAGCCGTTCGTCGCGCACCGCGTCGAGGGGCGCCTCCGCAACGTGCTGACGCCGGAGGCGATGATCCGCGCGGTGTCGGTCGCGTCCGGGCTCGGCGCCACGTCGGCGTACACGTGGCTGAAGGTGCCGGTCGTGCCGGGGATGGAGCGGGTCGCGGCGGCGACGACGCTGCCGCTGCTGCTGCTCGGCGGCGACATCGGCGACGATCCGGGCCCCGTGCTGGACGGGTGGCGCCGCGCCCTGCGGCTGCCCGGCGTGAAGGGCCTGGTCGCCGGGCGCTCCCTGCTCTACCCGCCGGACGGCGACGTGCGCGCGGCCGTGGACGCCGCCGTCGAGCTCCTCTGACCCCGCCGCGGCCCGGCGCGGCGGCGGAGGTCACGAGTCACTGAACTTCACGTTGCGGCCGGTCACGTGGAGCCCGACGCCGGCGCCCGAGACGGTGACGCTCTGGAACGTCAGCCCCATCGGCAGGCCGCTCACCGGGACGGTGAAGTCGAGGTCGTTGCCGATGTCGGAGCGCGAGAACCCCTCGATCGACTGGGTCCGCACCACGATGCTGTTGCCCTGCTTGGTGACGGTCGCGGTGGCGGTGGCCTCCGTGATGCCGAGGTCCATCTTCGCCTTGACCAGGTTGTTCCCGGCGGCCGTCAGCACGAGGTCGGGATTGTCGCTGGCGCTCGCCAGGTCCTTGAAGCTGACGAACGCGGTGCCGTCCACGCTGCCGAGCGTGCCGCTGCTGAAACCGGAATCGACCCGGACGTCCCGAGCGCGCACTTTGAGGTTCGTGATGCGCAAGGGACCCTCGGTGATTCTGCTCGCCTCGAGCCGCACATCGCCGAAGTGACGGGACACGACCTGGGTGAGGAAGGGGAATCCCTTGATCGTCACTTTCGGTGTCGCCGGGAATCCCTCCTTTTTGATCTGCACGGCCATCTCGTGCTGCGCGAAGACCACGCCGCCGCGGTCGGCCACCACGAGGAGCAGCGCGAGCAGCACGACGGCGCAGATCAGGACGGTCAGCCACCGAGGCCGCCCGCGCCGCGGAAGGCGTTCGACACGGGTGACGGCAGCCGCGCCCGGCGGATTCGCCATGGCGTTCACTCAATTCCGTCGCCCGGACCATGTCAATGGGACCGGTGTCCCGTGAATGCCGGGCCCGAAAACGGGCCGCGACATTTCCGGGGCGAGGACTTACACTCCCCGCATGACGGCCGGACCTTCCGCCGAATCGCTCGCCGCGCCCGTTCTCGTCGTCCGCACGCGGGACCGGGTGCACCGGCTGCGTCCCGGGGGCTCCTACCGGATCGGCCGCGACCCCGCGTCCGACATCGCGCTGTCGGATCCGCGCGTCTCGTGGTGGCACGCCGTGCTGCGGACGGGCCCCGACGGCTGGCTGATCGAGGACGTCGGCAGCAGCAACGGCACGTTCTGCCAGGGCGGACGCATCGAGCGGATGGAGATCGGCGGGCACCGCACGTTCCTGCTCGGGCACTCCACCGAGGGCGAGAGCCTGGCCTGCTTCCCGGAGAGCCCGCCGCCGAGCCGCCGGCAGGTGTACCCGCCGGCCGCCGGGCACGGGGCGCCGCCCGTCCAGTCGCCGGCCCCGCCCGGCCGCCCGGCCGGGAACCCGCGCCCGCCGTCGGGGACGGCGCCGCCCGTCCCGCAACGGCCGCCGTTGCCCCGCACGGTGCCGCCCCCGCGGCCGGAACCGGCCGCGGCGTTCCGGCCGAGCGTCGACCGGAACCCGAGCCAGATCATCCGGGTCGCGCCGAAGACGCTGCGGATCGGCCGCGCCGCCGACAACGACATCGTCGTGCCGGACCTCGTGGTGTCGCGGCACCACGCGGAGCTGCGCAGCCTCGGCCCGGGACGGCACCGGATCGTCGACCTCGGCAGCCACAACGGCACCTACGTCAACGGCAACCGGGTCGAGTCGGCGGAGTTCACCGAGAACGACCTGCTCGGCATCGGGCACGCGACGTTCCAGCTGGTCGGCGAGGAGCTGCGGGAGTACGTCGACACCGGCGACGTGTCGCTGTCGGTGGAGGACCTCATCGTCCGGACGCCCGAGGGCAAGGTGATCCTGGACGGGGTCGGCTTCCCGATCCCCGAGCGGTCGCTGGTCGGGGTGATCGGGCCGTCCGGCGCGGGCAAGTCGACGCTGCTCGGCGCGGTCACGGGGACCCGGCCCGCGACGGAGGGCACGGTCCGCTACGACGGCCGCGACCTGTACTCCGACTACGACGAGCTGCGGCACCGCATCGGGCTCGTCCCGCAGGAGGACATCCTGCACACCCAGCTCGACACGCGGAAGGCGCTGCTGTTCGCCGCCGAGCTGCGGTTCCCGGGCGACACCCGCAAGCAGGAGCGCGAGCAGCGGGTGGACGAGGTGCTGGGCGAGCTGGGCCTGACCGCGCACGCCTCGACCCGCATCGACCGGCTCTCGGGCGGGCAGCGCAAGCGGGTCAGCGTCGCGCTGGAGCTGCTGACCAAGCCGTCGCTGCTGTTCCTGGACGAGCCGACGTCCGGCCTCGACCCGGGCCTGGACAAGACGGTCATGGAGATGCTGGCGGAGCTGGCGCACGACGGCCGGACGGTCATCGTCGTCACGCACAGCGTCGCGAACCTGGACGCCTGCGACCGGCTGCTCGTGCTCGTCCCGGGCGGGCGCCTCGCCTACTACGGGCCGCCCGCGGAGGGGCTGGAGCACTTCGGGAAGAAGTCGTGGGCGGAGGTGTTCCAGGCGTTCGACCGGGAGCCGGACCGGGACTGGGCCACCGAGTTCCGCGGCTCGCCGCGCCATGCCCGGTACGTGCAGAGCGGCCGGCAGGGCGGCGCCGTGCAGGCCGACACCGCGGTGCCCGCGCCGCCGCCCCGGCAGCAGTCCCGGTTCGCGCAGCTCAGCACGTTGTGCCGGCGCTACCTCGCGGTGATCGCGTCCGACCGCAGCTACCTGGTGCTGCTCGGGGTGATGCCGCTGATCCTCGGCGGGCTGAGCGCCGCGATCCCGGCGCCGAAGGGGCTGACGGGGCCCTCGCCGAACACCGACGCCGCGTCCAAGCTGATGGTGCTGGCGTTCGCGGCGTGCTTCGCGGGCACCGGCAACGCCGTCCGCGAGCTGGTCAAGGAGCGGACGATCTACAGCCGGGAGCGCGCGGCGGGCCTGTCGGCGGGCGTGTATCTGATGTCGAAGCTGCTGGTCCTCGGGGTGATCACGGCGCTGCAGGCGGTGGTGCTGGCGCTGATCGGGACGATCGGGGTGAAGCTGCCGTCCTCCGGGACGTTCACGGCGGTGCTGCCGGAGCTGATGCTGGCGATGGCGCTGCTCGGCGTGGTGTCGATGACGCTGGGGCTGCTGGTGTCGGCGTCGGTGAACAGCTCGGAGAAGACGCTGCCGCTGCTGATCGTGCTGTCGATGGGGCAGCTCGTGCTGTCCGGCGGGCTGGTGCGGCTCGCGGGCAAGCCGGGGCTGGAGCAGCTGGCGTGGCTGTCGCCGTCCCGCTGGGGGTTCGGCGCAGCCGCCGCGACGATCGACCTCGACTCGATCATGCCGCACGCGGGCGGCGCCGACCCGGCGTGGAAGCACGCGGTGAGCGCCTGGGGGATCGACCTCGGCGTCGCGGCGGGCCTCGGCGTCCTGTTCTCCCTGCTGGCCTGGTACCGGCTGTACCGGCTGCGTCCCCGGCGCCGCCGCTGATCACGTGACGGCCGCCACGGGTTGGGCCTGGTGGGGCCGGGCATGCGGGCGGTATGAGCGTGAGGGGGATCGATCATGTCGGGGTGACCGTCCCGGACCTGGAGGCGGCCACCGCGTTCTTCGGCGCCGTGCTGGGGGCGCGGCCGCTGTACGACACGCTGCGCCGGGAGGACGGGCCGGTCACCGGGCCGGAGACCGAGCGGCGCCTGGGCGTGCCCGCGGGCACCGAGGAGGTCGCGATGCGGA
Source organism: Spirillospora sp. NPDC046719 (assembly GCF_040645715.1). Classification (NCBI taxonomy): domain Bacteria; kingdom Bacillati; phylum Actinomycetota; class Actinomycetes; order Streptosporangiales; family Thermomonosporaceae; genus Spirillospora; species Spirillospora sp. NPDC046719. Next base: position 15,175 of record NZ_JBEYYT010000132.1, read on the forward strand.
TGCTGCGGCTGCCGAACGGCCCGGGCCTGGAGCTGTTCGAGTTCCGCGGCACCGAGCGCCGCCCGCCCGCGCTGCCGAGCGACTTCGGCTGGCAGCACGTCGGCTTCTACGTGGACGACCTGGACGGGGCGGCGCGGAGCGTGGCGGACGCGGGCGGGGTGCTGCTCGGCGAACCGCAGCGGCTGCCGGGCCCCGAGGCCGGCGACCGCAACCGGTACCAGTACGCGCGGACGCCGTGGGGCAGCACCTTCGAACTGCTCACCTACCCGGATCCGCAGCCGTACGAGACGGACACCGGCGACCGCCGCTGGACCCCCTGACTGCCTGCGCCGATCCGGGGTAGGGCCCCGGGCATGGACAGCGAAGTCACTCCGGTACACGCCGAGATCGCGCTGGTCGTGAACGGGACCGAGCACCGGCTCCGCGTCGACACGCGCGCGTCGCTGCTGGACACCCTGCGCGAGGACCTCGGGCTGACCGGCTCGAAGAAGGGCTGCGACCACGGGCAGTGCGGGGCGTGCACCGTCCTGCTGGACGGCCGCCGGGCGAACGCGTGCCTGGCCCTCGCCGTCGCGCACGACGGCGCGGAGGTCGTCACCGTGGAGGGGCTCGCGCGGGACGGCCGGCTCAGCGCGCTCCAGGAGGCGTTCATCGAGCACGACGGGTTCCAGTGCGGCTACTGCACGCCCGGGCAGCTCTGCTCCGCGACGGCCGTCCTCGACGAGGCGGACAAGGGCTGGCCCAGTGCGGTGACCGAGGACCTCAGCGCCGACCCCGTCCTCGACGACGACGAGATACGCGAGCGCATGAGCGGCAACCTGTGCCGGTGCGGCGCGTACACGGGCATCGTCAAGGCGGTCCGGGAAGCGGCGCGCAAGACCGAGACGGAAGAGGCCAGGGCATGAGGCCCTTCGTGTACGAGCGCGCCGCGAGCGCCGACGACGCCCTGCAGATGCACAACGACGGGGCCTTCTACCTCGGCGGCGGCACCAACCTCGTCGACCTGATGAGGCTCGGCGTGGAGAACCCGGCGCGCCTGGTGGACGTGTCCCACCTGCCCTACGACGAGATCGAGCTGCGGCCCGACGGGAGCCTGCTCATCGGCGCCGCCGTCAGCAACAGCGCCCTCGCGGCGGACCGGACGGTGCGCGAGAGCCACCCCATGCTGGCGCAGGCCGTCCTGGCGGGGGCGTCCGGGCAGATCCGCAACCTCGCGACCGTCGGCGGCAACCTGCTGCAGCGCACGCGCTGCTCCTACTTCCAGGACACCGACAAGCCGTGCAACAAGCGCGACCCGGGCAGCGGCTGCCCGGCCCGGGAGGGCGAGCACCACAACCTCGCGATCCTCGGCCACTCCGAGGCGTGCGTCGCGACCCACCCGTCCGACATGGCGGTGGCGCTCGCCGCGCTCGACGCGACCGTCCACGTCCTCGGCCGCGACGGAGGACGGACGATCCCGCTCCGGGAGCTGCACCGGCTGCCCGGCAACGAGCCGCAGCGCGACACCGTCCTGGAGAAGGGCGACCTCATCACGGCCGTGGAGATGCCGCCGCTGGACATCCCGTCCCGGTACCGCAAGGTCCGCGAGCGCGCGTCGTTCGCGTTCGCGCTGGTGTCGATCGCGGCCGCGCTCGACGTCGAGGGCGGCACGGTCCGCGACGTGCGGATCGCGCTGGGCGGCGTCGCGCACAAGCCGTGGCGGGCGCGCCGCGCCGAGGAGGCGCTGCGCGGCGCGCCGGCGGTCGGCGAGGAGTTCCAGCGCGCCGCCGAGGCGGAGCTCGACCTCGCCGAGCCGCTGCGCGACAACGCCTACAAGGTGCCGCTCGCGCGCAACCTGATCGTCCGGACGCTGACCGAGCTGGGGGAGCAGTCATGACCGACCGGCTGGAGAGCCGCGAGAAGGTCACCGGGGCGGCCCGCTACGCCTACGAGTACCCGCTGGAGAACCCGGCCTACGCCGCGGCCGTGCAGTCGACCATCGCCAAGGGCGAGATCACGGCGGTGGACGCGGACGCCGCGCTGCGCATCCCGGGCGTGCTGGCCGTCCTGTCCTGCGAGAACGCGCCGCACCTGCACGAGGTGCCGGACAGGGAGCTGGCGCTGTTCCAGTCCCGGACGGTCGCGTACCGCGGCCAGTTCGTCGCCGCCGTCATCGCCGAGACGCTCGACATCGCGCGGGAGGCGGCGCGGCACGTCCGCGTCGACTACGTGTCCGAACCGTTCGAGGCGCGGCTCAGCGCCGACGACCCGCGCCTGTACAAGCCCGACAAGGTGAACCCGGTGTTCCCCGCCGACACCGAGCAGGGCGACCCGGAAGGGGCCTTCGACGGCTCGGCCGTGCGGGTTGACGCCACGTACACGACGCCGGCCGAGCACAACAACCCGATGGAGCCGCACACGACCGCGGCCGAGTGGCATCCCGACGGCACCCTCACGCTCTACGACTCCACGCAGGGCTCCTCGCCGGCGCAGCAGACGATCGCCCAGGTGTTCGGCCTCGACCCCACGCACGTGCGCGTCATCGCCCCGCACGTCGGCGGCGGGTTCGGCTCCAAGGGCTCGCCGCGCCCCAACTCGGTCCTCGCGGCGATGGCGGCGGGCGCGGTGGGCCGCCCGGTGAAGTTCGCGGTGCCGCGCCAGCAGATGTTCGCCACCACCGGCTACCGGACCCCGACGATCCAGCGGTTCCGGCTCGGCGCCGACGCCGACGGCACGCTGAACTCGATCATCCACGAGGTGTTCGAGCAGTCCTCCACCGTCACCGAGTTCGCCGAGCAGACCGCGACGCCGACCCGCGTCATGTACCGCGCGGCCGACCGCCGCACCTCGCACCGGCTGGCCCGCCTCGACGTCCCGACGCCGTCGTGGATGCGGGCGCCCGGCGAGACGCCCGGCATGTTCGCGCTGGAGTCGGCGATGGACGAGCTGGCGTGCGCCGCCGGCGTCGACCCGGTCGAGCTGCGGGTCCGCAACGACACCGACCGGGAGCCGGAGAGCGGGCTCCCGTTCAGCTCCCGCAACCTCGTCCTGTGCCTGCGCGAGGGCGCCGACCGGTTCGGCTGGGAGCACCGCGACCCCGCGCCGGGCGCCCGGTGGGAAGGGCGCAAGCTCGTCGGGACGGGCGTCGCCGCGTCCACCTACCCCGCCTACTTGCAGCCCAACAAGGCCACCGCGCGCGCCGACGCGGACGGCACGTTCACCGTGCGGATCGCCGCCGCCGATATCGGCACCGGCGCCCGCACCGCCCTCACCCTGATCGCCGCCGAGGCGCTCAAGGCCGACGCGGACCGGGTGACCGTCGAGATCGGCGACAGCGCGCTGCCGCAGGCGACCGTCGCGGGCGGCTCCTCCGGCACCGCGAGCTGGGGCACCGCGGTCGTCCGCGCGTGCGAGTCGCTGCGCGGCAAGATGAACGGCTCCGTCCCGCCCGAGGGGCTGGAGGCGTCCGCCGACACCGCCGAGGAGATCCAGGGCCGCGACGAGTACGCCCGGCACGCGTTCGGCGCGCAGTTCGCCGAGGTCGAGGTGGACGCCGACACCGGGGAGGTCCGGGTCCGGCGGATGCTCGGCGTGTTCGCCGCCGGGCGGATCATCAACCCGAAGACCGCGCGGTCGCAGTTCATCGGCGGCATGACGATGGGGATCGGCATGGCGCTGATGGAGGAGAGCGTCATGGACCCGCGGTACGGCGACTACGTCAACCGCGACCTCGCCCAGTACCACGTCCCGGCCTGCGCGGACGTCCGCGACATCGACGCGGCGTGGGTGGAGGAGTCCGACCCGCACCTGAACCCGATGGGGACCAAGGGGATCGGCGAGATCGGCATCGTGGGCGCCGCCGCGGCCGTCGCGAACGCCGTGCATCACGCGACCGGCGTCCGCGTCCGCGACCTGCCGATCACCCCGTCCCGGCTGCTCCCGCTGCTCTGAGCTGTCTTCGGACGGCGGCCCAGAGGGTTCGGGGCTCCGCCTCGGAGGAACGCTGACTGATTGAAAAGTTCACCATCAGATGTGAGGCGGGACACACCACGGGGTATTGATCGTCCGACTCGGGGGCCGCTCCCAACCGCGAGGTGATCTCGTGTACCGACAGGTCCTCGATCCCGTGGCCGACTCGCTCGGCTGGAGCTCGCTGGTCGCCGCGCTGCCGCTGGCGGTGCTGTTCGTCCTGCTCGGCGCCCTGCGGATGCGCGCCTGGCTGGCGTCCCTGATCGCGCTGGCGGTCTCCCTGGCCGTCGCGATCTGGACGTACGGGATGCCGGCCGGCCAGGCGTTGCTCGCCGGAAGCGAAGGCGCCGCGTTCGGCTTCTTCCCCATCCTGTGGATCGTCATCAACGCGCTGTGGGTCTACAACATCACGGTCGCGACCGGCCACTTCGACGTGCTGCGCCGGACGTTCGCGCGGGTCAGCGACGACCAGCGGCTGCAGGCGATCCTGATCGCGTTCTCCTTCGGCGCGCTGCTGGAAGCGCTGGCCGGGTTCGGCACCCCGGTCGCGGTCACCTCCGTGATGCTGATCGCGCTCGGCTTCGAGCCGCTGAAGGCCGCCGTCCTCGCGCTCACCGCCAATACCGCGCCCGTCGCGTTCGGCGCGATGGCCACGCCGATCCTCACGCTCGGGAAGGTCACCGGCCAGTCCAGCGACACGCTCGGCGCCATGGTCGGCCGGCAGACCCCGATCCTCGCCGTGTTCGTCCCGCTGATCCTGGTGCTGATCGCCGACGGCCGGCGCGGCGTCCGCGAGACCTGGCCGACCGCGCTGCTCTGCGGCGCCGCGTTCGGCGCCGCGCAGTACGCCACCGCCAACTTCCTCTCGGTGCCGCTCGCCGACGTCGTCGCGTCGCTGGTGTCGGCCGCCGCGGTCGTCCTCGCCGTCCGGCTGCGCCGCCCGCACGCCCCGGCCCGCCCGGTGATCGCCGGCGGCGCCGCCGACGAGCCCACCCCGGAGTTCGCCGCCCGCGCCGGCCGCGGCGGAACCCCCGGCGAGGCACCCGGCGACGCGCGGGCCGACGTCGTCCGCGCCTACGCCCCCTACGCGATCATCATCGCGGTGTTCGTCGTCTGCCAGATCGACCAGGTCAAGGAATGGCTGAACGGTGCGACGCGGACGGTCGGCTGGCCCGGCCTGCACATCACGAGCGCGTCCGGGAAGCCGTCGACGCTGCCGACCTTCACCCTCAACTACTTCACCACGCCCGGCACCCAGATGCTCGCCGCGGGCCTCATCACCATGATCGCACTGCGCGTCGGCGCGGCCCGGGCGCTGCGCGCCTACGGCACCACGCTCGTCCAGCTCCGCTGGGCGATCGTCACCGTGATGGCGGTGCTGGCCCTCGCGTTCGTGATGAACGCCTCCGGCCAGACCGTCACCCTCGGCACCTGGATGGCGGGCGCCGGCGGCGCGTTCGCCGTGCTGTCCCCGGTCCTCGGCTGGCTCGGCACGGCCGTGACCGGCTCGGACACCTCGTCCAACTCCCTGTTCGGCGCCCTGCAGATCACCGCCGCGAACAAGGCCGACCTGTCGCCCGTCCTGATGGCCGCCACCAACAGCTCCGGCGGCGTCCTCGGCAAGATGGTGTCCCCGCAGAACCTCGCGATCGCAGCGGCCGCCGTCGGCCTGGACGGCCGCGAGGGCGACATCTTCCGCCGCGTCGTGCTGTGGAGCCTGCTGTTCCTGGCCGGGATGTGCGTGCTGTCGGGCCTCCAGTCCACCGGCGTGCTGTCGTGGATGGTGCCGTGACGGCCCTACTGGCGGTAGCCCTCGACCTCGCTCGCCGGGCGCACGTGCGCGTCCTCGGGGTTCTGCCCCGCCTCGATCCGGGCGCGCCGCTGGCGCAGCAGGTCCCAGCACTGGTCGAGGGCCACCTCCAGCTCCCGCAGCCTCCGTCTCGCGTCCTCACCGGTGGTCTCGGAGCGTTCATGCGCCTGCCGGAGGGCGTGCTCCTCGTCGATGAAGTCGTTGATGCGGTCGAGGATCGCCTTCTCGTCCATGAAAAGCCTCCCGATGGCGGTTTTCCCGCGTGGTGGGGTCCACAAGGTGTCAACAGGTGAGATCGTGGCATATACGGGCGTCCCCACGGTAGGCGGCGCCCCGGTCCCGAAGGGCGAGGAGCGGATGACGGTCTGGCGGATCACCGGCGGCGAGGGCGGTCCCGGCGGGGCGCGCCCGGAGCGCACCGCTCCCCGTTACGACGTCGTGGAACTCGACACCCCGCTGCTGCGCATCGAGGGCGCCGCGGACGCCCCGTGGCTGCGGATGGCGGGCGAGGTCGACGTCTCCAACGCGAGCGACCTCAAGCGCGCCCTGCGCGCCGCCCGCTCCCGGGTCGACGGGGACCTGCACCTCGACCTCGCCCGCATCGACTTCATCGACGTCGCGGGCCTGCGCGCCCTCACCCTCGCGGCCCGCGACCTCGCCGAACGCGAGGGCCTGCTGATCCTGCACTCGGTCACCGCGCACATCGACAAGCTCGTCCGCCTGATCGGCTGGGACGCGGTGCCCGGCCTGGAGCTGCACTGCCGCCTGCGCCCCTGACCGGGCTCGTCGCCGGCTCAGGAGTCCGCGAGGCGGGCCATGGCCGCGCGGCGCTCCGGCGGGACGAGGGGCGGCTTGCCGGACGTCCACGCGACGTCGAGGGCGACGGCGCGGAACCGCCAGCCCTCGGGCGTGCGGACGGCCTCCGCGTCGTAGTGCCCGCCGGATACGAACGTCTCGCCGAGGCGGTCGGCGCGGGCCTCCTGCGTGGACGCGAGGTGCACATGGGTGTGGACGGCGCTCCAGCGCACCGCGGCGCGGTCGCCGTCCAGCGCGATCTCCGGGATGCCGGCGAGGTGCTGGGTCCGGCCGAAGTTGTCCATGGCCAGGTCCATCCCCTCGGAGGCATGGCCCTTGTACGTGCCGACGGGGTAGCGGAACTCGGCGTCGTCGGTGAAGAACGCCCGCGCCCACGCCGCGTCGAAGGGGTGCGCCTCCGGGTCCCGCTGGCGGTCGTCGATCGAGCCGAAGAACCGGGCGACCAGCTCGGTGAGCTCCGCGCGGTCGGCCAGCGCCGACACCCGGTCCGCCAGTTCCTTGTCGTTCATCGTCTTCTCCTTCGTCCGGGAACACGATCGACGTTAGGAGCGGGCCGACCGGGTGGGCATCCGTCACCCGACCGGTCGGGCGGTGGTCATGCGGGTCCCGCCACGCCCCGGTTGGGAGCCGGTGCCGGGCGGGCGCCGGGGCGCCGCGCGCGGGAGGGGGAGCGGCGCGCCGCCGCGGCGGACGCGAGCGGGACGGCCGAGACCGCCGGCGCCTCCGCTGCGCCGGGACCAGTCGGCAGCGACCGTACCCAGGCG
>NZ_JBEYYT010000133.1:0-22422 GCF_040645715.1 Spirillospora sp. NPDC046719
CCGGGGGCAGCCGCGGTGGCTTCGCTGAGCGGCTCGACACTGCGGAGGTCTAGCAGGTGCTGCGGTGCTTCACCCACGGCAGCCCCAAACACCCCGCCTATCAAGGACTCGAAGAACTCGGCCGCGCTCTGCTCACCATCTTGGCGTGCGACTACCTCGCCGGCTCCGGCCTGCGCCGTTGAGCCTTCCCCAGCCCGGCTGAGCTCGCGTCCTTCGAGGCGGATCGATAGCGAAATCTCCTAAGCCGGGGAGCCGACCCGCGGGTCTCCCCCCTCGGTGAGGTCAACGGTGTCGGGCTGATGCGACAGGGCGTGGAGTTCGCCGCGCCGAGGCCAGAGCGGGAGATCCTGAGCAAGGCGGCCGCCCGTTGAGAGAAGGAGACGAGAGAGTGAGCCGCTTCCGTGTTCTCTGGAGGACCACCAAGGCGGGGGCGCCCGCCCCGTGTGCCGCAGCAGTGCCTGCAGGCCACCCTCGCTGAGAAGAGGCCGACGGCGCATTGGCCCCGTGGGCTCTGGGCTCCAGTTTGCGAGCCGCTCCCGGCCTCCGATGCGGACCAGTGCGTAGCGGAATCGTCGCGTCAGGTCCGGGATGGCTCAGGAAGGGCGCTGTTTAGAGGGAGATGGTGAGACGGCCTGGTCGTCCCGGCGGCTGGTGCTGGCGACAGATGCGCGACATCCGAGCGAACATCGAGCTAACACTCGGGCATATCGGGCGTAGGTTCGGTTTGTAAGCGCGCGTTTATGCAGGTAAGGGGTGGCGCGCCCGGCAGGATTCAAACCCGCGACCGTCGGTTTAGAAGACCGATGCTCCGTCTCTTCATCTCACGGGGCGATCGCCGTCTCGAAGGTGGGTTCCAAAACCTCAATGTAAAGAAGGCGGCTTGTCGGCTCTCCATGCAAGAGCGCAAGCCGTTCAACGAGTACTCCTGTTTGGGTAGGGGGGCAATCTCCGGTCGAGTGGCGCGTCCAGATTCTTCTTGAAGGCCTGTAGTGTCGGTTGGACCGACTGGACGACTATGGAGTGCTACACCTGTCACGTGGTGTTACCACCGCGGCCTGATGAAAGCGGCCGCCTTCTGGGCCTCACCCGCCCGCCAAGGCCGGGCAACTGATCACCGCACCGGAGTCGACTCGGTCCGCCCTCTGGAGTTCACCACACATCGGGCGCCCTCGCCGTGGCTCGGGTGGCACGAACTTGGATAGTGCGGATGGCGCGGGACAACCCAGCCTGAGGGCACGAGGAGTTCGCGGCAAGCCGGCTCGGCTTGGGTATGCGGTCACGGCATGCGGATGCTTCCTCGTCGAGACGAGGCCGCTAAAGCCTCCGTTGGAGAACCTCACCAACCTGCTTCAGCGAGCGGGGGCTCGTCATGTGGTTGTGATGGCAGTCAAGCTCGAAGCTGTGGATTTCGCCGTCGACGTAGGGTTCCCAGGAGTTCGGGGACCATCCCCGCTCCTCCCTGCTGTGCCTGGAGCCGAAGAAGACGAGCGTTCCCCGGAACACGCTGGGTGCGAACTCGCGTTGCAGTCGCTGGTTATGTACGAATGCCCTGGTGAACGCGTCGACGATGTCACGGTCAATGTCGCTTACGCCTTTTCCTGAAGTGTTCAGGAGCTCGCTCGCACCCAGTTCGGGGTTATCCCGGAGGACGTCCGCCAGCACGTCCAGTGCTTCGTGTCCGACAGGGTCTGTGTTCAACTCCGGGAGACTCGGATAGCTGTCGAGGATAACGACGGTTTCGACCTCGGCCCCTTGGGCCTGCATCGTGGTGGCCACGAGGTGGGCCATCACTCCTCCGAACGACCAGCCGAGCAGGCGGTACGGCCCGGACGGCCAGACCGAGCGAATGTGGTGGACATACTCGGAGGCCATCTCGTGGAGGCTGCCGGCGGGGGGCTCCGAGTCCTTCAGACCGCGCGCCTGCAGGCCGTAAATCGGAACGTCCTCATCGAGGTGCTCGATGAGACCCGAATAGGTCCAGCTGATTCCTCCCGCGGGATGTATGCAGAACAGCGGAGGCCGGTCGCCCTTCGGGCGAATCGGCAGCAGGATCGCTAGCGGATCCCCGTTCGTCCCAGCATCGATCCCTGCGGCCAGTTCCGCTACGGTCGGGGCTTCGAACAGGTCTCGGATTGTCACCTCGACGCCGAGGACTGTGCGGATTCGGCTGACCAGCCGGGTTGCCGACAGTGAGTGGCCGCCTAGGTCGAAGAAGCTGTCGTCGATGCCGACCCGTTCTAGACCGAGGATTTCGGCGAAGACTCGGCACAGGGCGTGCTCTTGGGTGGTTCGTGGTGTCCGGCCGGTGATCTTCTCGGAGAAGTCGGGTGCCGGGAGTGCGTTGCGGTCGAGCTTGCCGTTCGGCGTCAGCGGGAACGTCCTCACCGCCACGATGGTGGCCGGCACCATGTGGGCGGGCAGGGAGCGTGCGATGGCGCGACGCAAATGGACCGGATCGCAGCCGATGTCCGGGTCGGCCACCACGTACCCGACCAACTGCAGGTCACCTGGACGGTCTTCACGAACCGCCGCCACGGCGCGTGCCACTCCTGGCTGCCGCGCCAACACCGCCTCGATTTCACCCAACTCGATACGGAAACCACGAACCTTCACCTGGTCGTCGGCCCGGCCCACGAACTCCAGCTGCCCGTCCGAACGCCACCGGGCCAGGTCCCCGGTTCGATACATGCGCTCGCCCGGACGGCCGAAGGGGCAGGCCACGAACCGCTCCGCAGTCAACCCCGGACGATTGAGGTACCCCCGGGCCAACCCTTTCCCGGCGATGTACAGCTCACCGACAACGCCCGGCGCAACCGGAGACAGCCCCGCATCGAGCACGAACAGCCTGGTGTTCCAGATCGGCCGCCCGATAGGGATGTTCGTCCCCACGGTCTCCCGCGTGATCTCTGCCTCGCAGACATCGATCGAAGCTTCGGTCGGCCCGTACAGGTTATGCAGTTCGGCGTCGAAGATCTCGTAAAACTTCTGAGCATGCTCGGACGATAAGGCTTCGCCACTGCAGAGCACTCGCCGCAGGCTTGGGCAGTCTCGCATGGACGGCTCATCCAGTGCCGCAGCCAGCATGGACGGGACGAAATGTGCCGTGGTAATGCCTTCCGAGCGGACCAGGTGGGCGAGATAGGCCGGGTCGTTATGGCTCTTCGGTCTGGCCAGCACCAATACTGCTCCGACCTGCAACGGCCAGAAGAATTCCCACACCGATACGTCGAAGCTGGTCGGCGTCTTCTGCAGCACCCGATCGTCTTCTCGAAGGGAGTAGCGGCTCTGCATCCACTGCACCCGATTCTGAAGCCCGCTGTGAGAACTGACCACACCTTTGGGGCGTCCGGTCGACCCCGAGGTGTAGATCACGTACGCGGGATGGGAGGGCAGCAGCGGTGCGATCCGATCAGCGTCGGTCACGTTCTCCGCTGATCGGCTCGCCAGTTCGGTCTCCGTCGGCAATGCCGTCAGCCGCGCTACGGGGCGGGCGTCATCGACCATGAATGCCAACCGGTCCTCCGGATACTCCAGGTCCAACGGCAGATAAGCGCCGCCCGCCTTGAGCACCGCCAGCAAAGCGACCACCAGTTCCACCGAACGCGGAAGCGCCACCGCAACGACCCGCTCCGGTGCCACGCCCTTATCGATCAGATACCGTGCTAGCCGGTTCGCCTGCGCGTTCAGTTCTCGATAGCTGATCTGCGTGCTTTCGAAGATCACCGCGGTGGCGTCTGGTGTTCGCTGCACTTGCGCTTCGAACAACTCGGGCAGGGTCGCGTTGGTGACCTCGTGCTCGGTGTCGTTCCATTCGGTCAGGATCTTCCGGCGTGTTTCGGGGCCAAGAACATCCACGCTGGCGATCGGTAGGTCGGGGTCGTTGGTGACCGCGCGTAGGAACCGTTCGAAGCAAGCGACGATCTGCTGGACCGTCTCTCGATCGAACAGATCGGTTGCGTAATTGACGGTCCCTTCCAGGCCGCCGGGAGTGTCGTCGGTGGCAGGCCGTTCAGAGAGGCTGAACAATAGGTCGAATTTGGCTGTGTTGATTTCCAGGTCGTAAGGTTGCGTGTCGATGCCGGGTAGGTCGATCAGGGGTTTTGGTGTGTTGTCGGTGGCGAGCATGACCTGGAAGAGGGGATGCCGGCCCAGTGACCGTGGCGGATTGATGATCTCGACCAGGTGCTCGAAGGGGAGATCCTGGTGAGCGTAAGCCGCCAGATCCACCTCACGAACTCTTTCCAGGAGTTCTCGGAAGGTGGGGTTGCCGGAGGTGTCGTTGCGGAGTACCAGGGTGTTGACGAAGAGGCCCACCAGATCGTCGAGGGCCTCGTCGGTCCGGCCGGCGATCGGGCTGCCGATGGGGATGTCGGTTCCGCAGCCCAGCCGTGTGAGCGAGGCGGCCAGCCCGGCTTGCAGCACCATGAACAGCGTGACCTGGGTGTCCTGTGCCAGACTGATCAGCGCCTGATACAGGTCGGCGTCAACGGGGAAGTCGACCGAGTCCCCTCGGTAGGTCGCTACCGTCGGGCGAGGTCTGTCGGCAGGTAGTTCGAGTTGGTCGGGTAGCCCGGCCAGCGTTTCGCGCCAGTAAGCGGTCTGGCCACTGATCACACTTTCGGGATCGGCTTCGTCGCCCAGCAACTCCCCTTGCCACAACGTGTAGTCCGCGTACTGGACGGGAGTCGGTGACCATTCCGGTGTCCGACCTGCCGACCTCGCCGCGTACGCCGCCGCCACATCCCGAGCCAACGGAACCAGCGACCATCCGTCTCCGGCGATGTGATGCACCACCAGCAACAACACATGTTCGTGCGGGCCGAGACGGAACAGCTCGGCCAGGAGTGGCCGGTCGACCGCTAGGTCGAAACCTCGACCGGCGGCTTCCATCACTGCTCCGGCAACGTCGTACTCACTGACCTCTAACACATTCAGCAGTGGGCGCTCCGCGTCGAGCACCACCTGATACGGAGTCCCCTCATGTTCCGGAAACACGGTGCGCAGGCTTTCGTGCCGATCCACGACATCGCGCAGAGCCGCCGCAAGAGCCGTCCGGTCAAGTGGACCACGCAACCGTATGGCGACCGGGATGTTGTAGGTCGGACTGGGGCCTTCCAGCCGGTTGAGGAACCACAGGCGCCGCTGCGCGAAAGACAGCGGCACCCGCTCCGGACGGCGCCGCGGCCCCAATGGGAGTCGCGCTCGCCCTGCACGCTCGAGTAGCGCAGCCAACCCCGCCACGGTTGGGGTCTCGAACAGGTCCCGGATCGTCACCTCGACGCCCAGGACCGTACGGATCCGGCTGACCAGCCGGGTCGCCAGCAACGAATGGCCGCCCAGGTCGAAGAAGCCGTCATCGATGCCGACCCGCTCCAGGCCGAGGATTTCGGCGAACATCCGGCACAGGACCTGCTCTTGGGTGGTTCGCGGCGCCCGGTCCGTGGTCGCTTCGGAGAAATCGGGTGCCGGGAGAGCTCTGCGATCGAGCTTGCCATTCGGCGTCAACGGAAACGACTCCAGCACCACCACCGCGGCCGGCACCATGTGGCCGGGTAGTGACTGGGCGATAGCGTGGCGCAACCACCCCGCGTCACAGCCGATGCTCGGATCGGGCACCACGTAGCCGATCAGTTGCCGGTCGCCCGGGTGATCCTCACGAGCGGCCACCATGGCGCGCGCCACTCCTGGCTGCCGCGCCAACACCGCCTCGATCTCACCCAATTCGATGCGAAATCCGCGGATCTTCACCTGGTCGTCGGCTCGACCCACGAATTCCAGGTGTCCGTCCGAACGCCAGCGAGCCAAGTCCCCGGTTCGATACATGCGCTCGCCCGGAGAACCGAACGGACAGGCTACAAACCGCTCCGCAGTCAGCCCCGGACGGTTCAGATAGCCTCGGGCCAATCCGGTCCCCGCGATGTACAGCTCACCGACAACGCCCGGCGCGACCGGAGACAACCCCGCATCGAGCACGAACAGCCTGGTGTTCCAGATCGGCCGCCCGATCGGAGGCGCCTGATCACCGTCGCCATCACGATCGGCTCCGGGATGGTCGGCATGCCATGCCGCGGCATACACCGTCGCCTCGGTCGGCCCGTAGATATTGGCGATCCGTGTCTGCGGCCAGACGTCGCGGACCTGCTGCACCACCTGCGCGGACAGCGCCTCGCCCGCCAGTACGACCTCCTGCGGCGAGGCCGCCGGACGTCCTGACCTCAAGATCTCACTCAAGGCCGAAGGCACGGCGCTCACCAGGCTCACCGGCCCGGCTCCACGATCGGCCACCGCGAGGACGTCATGCACGACCTCGACGCGACCGCCCACTATCAGCGGGCAGAAGATCTCGAACACGGACACATCGAAATTCAGTGAGGTCGAGGCCACCACATGCGCCAGCCCGTTCGGGCCGAACATCCCGGCCGCCCAGCCGCACAAAGCGGCCACACTGCCGTGAGCCACCACCACGCCTTTGGGGCGTCCGGTCGATCCCGAGGTGTAGATCACGTATGCGGGATGGGAGGGCAGCAGCGGTGCGATCCGATCAGCGTCGGTCAGGTTGTCCGCTGATCGGCTCGCCAGTTCTGCCTCCGCGGGCAACGCCGTCAACCGCACCACCGGCCGGGCGTCATCCATCATGAACGCCAGCCGCTCCTCCGGGTAGGTCAGGTCCATGGGGAGGTAGGCGCCGCCTGCCTTGAGCACTGCGAGCAGGGCGACCACGAGTTCCACCGAGCGTGGAAGCGCTATCGCAACGACCTGCTCGGGTGCCACGCCTTGATCGATCAGATACCGTGCCAGCTGATTTGCCTGCGCGTTCAGCTCTCGATAGCTGACCTGCGTGCCTTCGAAGATCACGGCGGTGGCGTCTGGTGTTCGTTGTACCTGTGCTTCGAACAACTCGGGCAGGGTCGCGTTGGTGACCTCGTGCTCGGTGTCGTTCCATTCGGTCAGGATCTTTCGGCGTGTTTCGGGGCCGAGAACATCCACGCTGCCGATCGGTAGGTCGGGGTCGGTGGTGACCGCGCGTAGGAGCCGTTCGAAACAAGCGACGATCTGCTGGGCCGTCTCTCGGTCGAACAGGTCGGTTGCGTAATTGACGGTCCCTTCCAGGCCGCCGGGAGTGTCGTCGGTGGCAGGCCGTTCGGAAAGGCTGAACAGCAGGTCGAATTTGGCTGTGTTGATTTCCAGGTCGTAAGGTTGCGTGTCGATGCCGGGTAGGTCGATCAGGGGTTTTGGTGTGTTGTCGGTGGCGAGCATGACCTGGAAGAGGGGATGCCGGCCCAGTGACCGTGGCGGATTGATGATCTCGACCAGGTGCTCGAAGGGGAGATCCTGGTGAGCGTAAGCCGCCAGATCCACCTCACGAACTCTTTCCAACAGTTCCCGGAAGGTGGGGTTGCCGGAGGTGTCGTTGCGGAGTACCAGGGTGTTGACGAAGAGGCCCACCAGATCGTCGAGGGCCTCGTCGGTCCGGCCGGCGATCGGGCTGCCGATGGGGATGTCGGTTCCGCAGCCCAGTCGCGTGAGCGAGGCGGCCAGCCCGGCTTGCAGCACCATGAACAGCGTGACCTGGGTGTCCCGTGCCAGACTGATCAGCGCCTGATACAGGTCGGCGTCAACGGGGAAGTCGACCGTTTCCCCTCGGTAGGTCGCCACCGTCGGGCGAGGTCTGTCGGCGGGTAGTTCCAGTTGGTCGGGCAGCCCGGCCAGCGTTTCGCGCCAGTAAGCGGTCTGGGCACTGATCACACTCTCGGAATTGTCCTGGTCACCCAGCAACTCCCGTTGCCACAACGTGTAGTCCGCGTACTGGACGGGTGTCGGTGACCATTCCGGTTTCCGTCCTGCCGACCTTGCCGCGTACGCCGCCGCCACATCCCGAGCCAACGGAACCAGCGACCATCCGTCCCCGGCGATGTGATGCACCACCAGCAACAACACATACTCGTGTTCCGAAAGCCGGTAGACGTGCGCCCTCAACGGAAGCCCATCGCTCAACTCGAAGCCCTGGGCCGCGTCCGCTGTGAGCGCGGACAGTACCTGTTCGGCCTCCATCTCGGCCACGGTCAGCGGCACCCGCGCGTCCGCAGGGTCAAGAACTCGCTGGTACGGCTCGCCCATTTTCTCTGGGAACGACGTGCGCAACGACTCGTGCCGGGCCACGACGTCGTCCAGCGCGTCCTGCAGTGCCTGCATATCCAGAACACCGCTCAGCCGAAGCGGGATCGGCATGTTGTAGGTCGGGCTGGGGCCTTCCAGCCGGTTGAGGAACCACAGGCGCCGCTGCGCGAAAGACAGCGGCACCCGCTCCGGACGGCGCCGCGGCCCCAGCGCCGGGCGCGCCCGCTCCGCCCGCTCCAGCGCCTCGGCCAACCCCGCTACGGTCGGGGCTTCGAACAGGTCTCGGATTGTCACCTCGACGCCGAGGACTGTGCGGATTCGGCTGACCAGCCGGGTTGCCGACAGTGAGTGGCCGCCTAGGTCGAAGAAGCTGTCGTCGATGCCGACCCGTTCTAGGCCGAGGATTTCGGCGAAGACTCGGCACAGGGCGTGCTCTTGGGTGGTTCGTGGTGTCCGGCCGGTGATCTTTTCGGAGAAGTCGGGTGCCGGGAGTGCGTTGCGGTCGAGCTTGCCGTTCGGGGTGAGGGGGAACGTCTCCATCGCCATGATGGTGGCCGGCACCATGTGGGCGGGCAGGGAGCGTGCGATGGCGCGAGGCAACTGGGCCGGATCGCAGCCGATGTCCGGGTCGGCCACCATGTACCCGACCAACTGCAGGTCCCCCGGTCGGTCTTCGCGAACCGCCGCCACGGCGCGTGCCACTCCTGGCTGTCGCGCCAACACCGCCTCGATCTCACCCAACTCGATACGGAAACCGCGAACCTTCACCTGGTCGTCGGCGCGGCCCACGAACTCCAGCTGCCCGTCCGAACGCCACCGGGCCAGGTCCCCGGTGCGGTACATGCGCTCGCCCGGACGGCCGAAGGGGCAGGCCACGAACCGCTCCGCAGTCAACCCCGGACGGTTCAGATAGCCTCGGGCCACCCCGGTCCCCGCGATGTACAGCTCACCAACA
Organism: Spirillospora sp. NPDC046719; assembly: GCF_040645715.1. Classification (NCBI taxonomy): domain Bacteria; kingdom Bacillati; phylum Actinomycetota; class Actinomycetes; order Streptosporangiales; family Thermomonosporaceae; genus Spirillospora; species Spirillospora sp. NPDC046719. The sequence goes on from NZ_JBEYYT010000133.1 coordinate 9,074, forward strand.
ACGCCCGGCGCAACCGGAGACAGCCCCGCATCGAGCACGAACAGCCTGGTGTTCCAGATCGGCCGCCCGATCGGAGGCGCCTGACCGGCTGAAAGATGGTCGGCGTGCCATGCCGCCGCGTACACCGTCGTCTCGGTCGGGCCGTAGATGTTCGCGATCCGTGTCTCCGGCCAGACATCGCGGACCTGCCGCACCACCTGCGCCGACAGTGCCTCACCTGCCAGCACGACATTCCGCGGCGTAACCGCCGGACGACCCGACCTCAAGATCTCACTCAGCGCCGAAGGCACGGCACTCACCACACCGACCGGCCCGGCCACACCATCGGCCACCGCAAGGACGTCACGAACGACCTCGACGCGACCGCCCACCACCAGCGGACAAAAGATTTCGAACACGGAAACATCGAAATTCAGCGAGGTCGAGGCCACCACATGCGCCAATCCATTCGGGCCGAACCTCCCTGCAGCCCAGGCACACAAGGCGGCCACGCTCTCCTGGGCCACGACCACACCTTTAGGGCGTCCGGTCGACCCCGAGGTGTAGATCACGTACGCGGGATGGGAGGGCAGCAGCGGTGCGATCCGATCGGCATCGGTCACGTTCTCCGCCGAACGGCCCGCCAGTTCTGCCTCCGCGGGCAACGCCGTCAACCGCACCACCGGCCGGGCGTCATCCACCATGAACGCCAACCGGTCCTCCGGATACTCCAGGTCCAACGGCAGATAAGCGCCGCCCGCCTTGAGCACCGCCAGCAAAGCGACCACCAGTTCCACCGAACGCGGAAGCGCCACCGCAACGACCCGCTCCGGTCCCACACCCTCATCGATCAGATACCGCGCCAACCGGTTCGCCCGCGCGTTCAACTCCTCATAACCGACCTCCACCCCGTCGAACGCCACCGCGACCGCCTCCGGCGTCCGCTCGACCTGGGTCTCGACCAACTCCGGCACAACCGCCCCGGACGCCTCACGCTCAGTATCGTTCCACTCCACCAAAACCCTCCGCCGCACCTCCGCACCGAGAACGTCCACACTCCCGATCGGCACATCAGGGTCAGCGGCAACCGCACGCAACAACCGCTCAAAGCAAGCAACGATCCTCTCGGCCGTCTCCCGATCGAACAGATCAGCAGCGTAATTCACCACCCCTTCCAGGCCGCCCGGCCGATCATCGACGGCAGGCCGCTCAGAGAGGCTGAACAACAGGTCGAATTTCGCGATCTCAGCCTCGGTGGCCTGTATCTCCACCTCGATATCGCGGAGGGCGAGTTCGGGCCTCGGTGTGTTGTCGAAGGCGAGCATGACCTGGAAGAGGGGATGCCGGCTGAGTGACCGCGGCGGATTGATGATCTCGACCAGGTGCTCGAACGGAACGTCCTGATGGGCATAAGCCGCCAGGTCTACCTCGCGAATCCTTTCCAGCAGCTCCCGGAAGCCGGGATCGCCGGAGGTGTCATTACGCAGCACCAGCGTGTTGACGAAGAAGCCCACCAGATCGTCGAGCGCCTCGTCGGTCCGGCCCGCGACCGGACTGCCGATGGGGATGTCCGTTCCGCATCCCAGCCGTGTCAGCGAGGCGGCCAGCCCGGCCTGCAGCACCATGAACAGCGTGACCTGGTTGTCCCGTGCCAAAGTGATCAGGGACCGATGCACGTCACCGTCGAGCGTGAACCCGATGGACTCGCCACGGTACGTCGCCACCGCCGGGCGCGGCCTGTCAGCGGGCAGTTCCAGCTCGTCGGGCAGCCCGGCCAGCGCCTCACGCCAATAGGCGGCCTGAGCACTGATCACACTCTCGGGATCGGCTTCGTCCCCCAGCAACTCGCGCTGCCACAACGTGTAGTCCGCGTACTGCATCGGAACCGGCGGCCAGGCGGCCGGAGTTCCTTGACGGCGTGCGGAGTAGGCCGCAGCGAGATCGCGTCCCAGCGGAGCCATCGACCACGCGTCGCCGGCGATGTGATGTACCACCAGCAGCAGCAGGTGGTCGTGCGGTCCGAGACCGAACAGCTCGGCGCGGAGGGGGCGGTCCGTCACGAGGTCGAAGCCCCGATCAGCGACCTCCGCCACCATCCTGGGCAGGCGGTCCTCTGAAGCGTCCACCACGTCGAGCACGATGGGCTCGGCATCGAGCACCGACTGGTACGCGGCGCCCTCGTGCTCGGGAAAGACCGTCCGGAGGATCTCGTGCCGCTCCACGACATCGGCCAGCGCCCCGGCGAGGGCCGTGCGGTCGAGGGGCCCGCGCAGCCGCAGGGCGAGCGGAATGTTGTAGGCCGGGCTCGGCCCTTCCAGCCGGTTCAGGAACCAAAGGCGCCGCTGCGCGAACGACAGCGGCACCCGCGCCGGGCGGTGTCGCGGGCTCGGGACCGGCCTGGCGCGACCCGTACCGCCGTCGAGGAGCTCGGCCAGTTCGGCGACGGTCGGAGCTTTGAACACATCCCGGATCGTCACCTCGGCGCCCAGAACCGCACGGATCCGGCCCATCAGGCGGGTCGCCAGCAGTGAATGACCGCCCAGGCGGAAGAAATGGTCGTCGATGCCGATCCGCTCCAGCCCCAGCACCTCGGCGAACAGCCGGCACAGGATCTCCTCGCGCGGATCCCGCGGGGGCCGGTCGGTCACGGCCGCGGCGAAGTCGGGTTCCGGCAGCGCCGCCCGATCCAGCTTCCCGTTCGGCGTCAACGGGAATTCGTCGACGACCACGAACTCCGCCGGGACCATGTGGTCCGGCAGGCGGGTCTCGGTGTGCGTGCGGAGGTCGTCGGCGAGCCTGCCGGGGTCGTACCACCGCCGCTCCCTTCCGTCCGGTCCGGTCGCCGGGCGGACGGGGTCGTCGCGGCGCACGGCGTACAGGGAGTGCACGCCGGTGCCGGCGAGGTCGGGGGCGGCCTGCACCGTGGTCTGGAACCCGTGGTCGCCCAGCAGCCCGACGACGATGTCGAGCCGCCCGTCGATGTCGTGGATCTCGGCCACGACCTGGCGGATGATCGGCCAGTGCGCGGGTTCGATCCCCGTCAGGACGTCCAGTTCGCTCTTCTCCGCGTCGATCTTGAGCAGGTCGATCCGGGTGATGCCGTACTCGCGGATCATCTGCGAGAGCGTCCGCAGCCCGACCTCGACATCCTCTCCGCGCAGCCGCTCCGTCAGCAGTTCGGCCAGGACGTCGTCCGGTTCGCCGGCCCGCTCGTTCCGCAGGAACCGCTCCAGCACGCGGCGTTCCTCGCGCTCGTCGGCGAATCGCCCGGACAGCAGTGACATGTCCGGGTAGTAGGTGAACCGGGCGGTGCCCGCCTCGGCTCCGATGCCGCAGCCGGTGACGACGGCGTCGATGCCGTGCAGTTCGGCGTTGATCCGGAACATCTCGGCCAGCTCAGGGATCGGCTCGAACGCGTAGATCCGGCAGTCCGGCCGTTGCGTGTGCACGAACAGCGAGAACAGGCCGACATGGCCGCCGACGTCCACCACGCATCCGTCCTCAGGCAGCGTCACGCCGGCCCGCAGGTACGTCTTCCGGACGAAGATCTCCTCGTACAGGAAGGCGGTGTTCGACCGGTTGCGTGCGCAGACCATCATGCCGTTGGGCAGTTCGTGGAGTTCCCGCCCGTCGAGCCGGCCTTCGCGCCGCATCCGGGACAGGTTCGCCACGACCCGGGCCGTGGCACGGTCCGGGACGACGTGGGCCACCAGTCGCGGGCCGCCCGCGGCGCTCTCGCGAGCCGTTACCACCGCCCGTGCGACGCCCGGGTGATCGGCCACCACGGCCTCGATCTCGCCGGGCTCGATGCGCCGTCCCCGGATCTTGACCTGGTGGTCGGACCGGCCGAGGTACTCCACCCTGCCGTCGAGGTCCCATCGGACGATGTCGCCGGTCCGGTACATCCGGCCGCCGGGCGGGCCGAAGGGGTCGGCGACGAATCGTTCCGCCGTCAACCCGGCGCGGTTGACGTACCCGCGGGCCAGCTGCGCCCCGGCGAGGTACAGTTCGCCGGCGACGCCCGGCGGGACCGGTGCCAGCCGCGTGTCGAGGACGTAGAGCCGGGTGTTCCACACGGGACGGCCGATGGTGACCGGTCCGGCACCTGGCGGGCACGCCGCGGCCGTGACGTCGACCGCCGCCTCCGTAGGGCCGTAGAGGTTGTTCAGCCGGGCGCCGAGTACCGCGTGGTACCGGTCGCGTAGGCGGTCGGGCAACGCCTCGCCGCTGCAGATGACCTCGCGCAGGCCGGTGCAGCCTTCCGCCGCCGGCTCCCGGACGAACTCCTGCAGCATGGACGGTACGAAGTGCACCATGGTGATCCGGGCGTCGTGGATCAGTCGTGCGAGGTAGGCCGGGTCCCGATGGCCATCGGGCCGCGCCACGACCAGCGTGGCGCCGCTGATGAGCGGCAGGAAGAGTTCCCACACCGACACGTCGAAGCCGAGCGGGGTCTTGTGCAGGACGCGGTCCGCGGCGGTCACCCCGTAGTGGTCCCGCATCCACAGCAGCCGGTTCACGATCGCCGCGTGCCCGACCGCGACGCCCTTCGGCCGCCCCGTCGATCCCGACGTGTAGAGGACGTACGCGGGGTTCGCAGGGATGGCGGGCGTGACCTGGACGGCGCCCGGCTGGTCGGGCGCGTCCGCCGTGGTGAGGGTGAGCAGCGGGCGAGCGTCGTCGTAGAGGAACGCGAGCCTTTCGGCGGGTTCGTCCGGGTCGATCGGTAGGTACGCGCCGCCGGCCTTCAGGACCGCCAGCAGGGCGACCACCATGTCGATCGAGCGGGGGAGTGCCACCGCGACCACGGTCTCCGGGCCCACACCTCGGCCGGCCAGACTCCGCGCGAGCCGGTCGGCGCGGCGGTCGAGTTCGGCGTAGGAGACGAACTCGTCCTCGAACACCGCGGCCGTCGCGGCGGGAGTGCGGGACACCTGCTCCGCGAACAGTTCGGAGATCGTGGCAGCCGGTACCGGGTGCGCGGTGTCGTTCCAGTCCAGAAGTATCTTCCGGCGTTCGGCGTCGTCGATGAGGTCGATTCCACCGATCGGCAGATCGGGATCCGCGATCGCCGATTCCAGGAGATGCCGGAAGCGGTGCAGGTGGCCGGACAGCTCCCGGTCGGTACTGGCGGCCAGGTTCGCGTTGAAGTCGATCCGCATGCCCTTGAGGTCCGCGCCGTAGTGGACCGCCGCCATCACCTCGCTGATCGGGCCCGTCACGAGGTCGTGCGCGGAGGTGGGGTTGCCACCGAACTCGCACCCGTAGTCGAACGGCAGGATGTTGATCTCGCTTCCCCACAGCCGCCCGCCTTGGATGGGCAGGTCGCGGTCCCGGCGGATGTACTCGGCCCGGTAACGCTGGTGCCGCAGGATCTGCTTGATCTCCCGCGACACCTGGTGGGTGAGGCCGGCGATCGTCGTGTCGCCGGTGATCTCGAGGCGCAGGGGCAGGACGTGGGCCATCATCGACGGGGTGGCCCGCGCGGTGCGTGTCTTCCGGCCGGTGACCGGCAGCCCCAGGACGACGACGTTCTCGGAGGTCATCCGGTGGACGTACGCTCCGAACACCGCGATCATCAGGGCGGGCCAGCCGGTCCCGACCTCGCGCGCGGCGTCGCGAAGCCGCACGATGTCCGCGTCCGAGAGGTAGGTGGTGTGGCGAGCGAAGCCACTGGACACGCCCTCCTCGCCGCTCACGCGGCCGGCCAGTGAGGCGGGGGCGACCGCCGCGTCCCGCACGCGGGACGCCCAGAACTCACGATCGCGCTGGAACTGCTCCGACGCCAGGTAGGCCGCCTCTTCCTCGACAAGCTCGCTCATCGGGCCGAAGGTGGCCGGTGGCGGGTCGATCCCCTCGTTCAGGGCCGTGTACACCTCGGCGGCCCGGCCGACGAACAGCGCGGCGCTGTAGCCGTCGATGACGATGTGATGTGCTGTGAAGTAGAGGAGGAACCGGTCGGCGGACACCTTGAGCAGCGCGGTCCGGAAGGGGACTCCGCTCGTGAGGCTCAGGGGGCGGCGCTGGTCGGCCGCCATCCATGCTCCGGCCGCCTGGTCCGGATTCGGATCCGTGGTGAAGTCGAGGTAGGGCACCTGCCAGTCGTGCGACTCATCGATGATCTGGTGGACGCCGTCGCCGTCCTCGACGAAGCGGGCATGGAACGACTCGGCCTCCATGGCCGCTCGCCGGACGGCGATCCTTATCAGCTCGACGTCCACCGGACCGCGGATCTCGATGTACTCGCTGATGTTGAACATCGGGTCGCCGGGATCCAGTTGCTGGGCGTAATACACCGCGGACTGGGCCGCCAGCAATGGCAGACGCCGCTTCTTACGTTCCATTACCGATCAACCCGTCCTCGAGTGGAGACGACGCGATACCGCGTTGCGCGCGTCGACCTGTGCACCGCCTTCGACCGACCATCCGACCGCCTCAGGCGCGCTCCGCGGCGTCGCTCCGGCGGATCGAGGGCAGGGTCGTCGCGCTCTCGGCGAGAAGGCCGTGCTTGCGGCCGAAGACGATGACCTGTGCCAGGCCGCGTGACAGTACCTCCTCGAGGACCGGCGCCCGGGAGACGCGGAGCATGACGGCTTCAGGGATGCCGAACTCTTCTTTCAACCGGTTTCCTGGCAGAAGGATGCGGGCGCCCAGCGCCCCTGTGAGGACGTTGAGGTACCGCCCCAACAGCCGCCGGTCGGCATCCGAGAGCGCCGTCATGTTGGTGCGCAGCCAGGCCTTGGCGAACGACTTGTGCCTGGCCTCCTCCTCGACGTGGATCCTGAACAGAACCCTGAGGATCGGCGGGATCGGCTCGACCTTGAGGCGGCGCCGCTGGAGGTAGTCGAAGATCTCCTCTCCGACGAGCGCCTCGGTGAACAGGATGTGCGGGAACGAGTGGGAGGCTTTGATGAACCGCTGACGCGCGCGGTCCAGCCGGCCCGGGAATGCCTCGGGGTCGATCCCCGTCCGGTTGATGAACTCCTGGAACATCAGCGTGTGCTGAGTCTCCTCGGCGACCTCGTGGTACAGGTACGTGAGTTCGGACGACCTGTTCGGTAGCGTCGCGGCGTATTGCAGGAGACCGCGCTGCAGGACGTTCTCGAACTCGATCGCCATCTTGATCATGTCAGTGGTCTTGCTGAGGCCGATCCTTCTGCGGGTCTCGCCGCGCTGTCGCAGGTACCACTCGTCCGCTCCGAGTGGATCCTCGAGGGTGAGCTCCCATCCTGGATGGGACACGTCGACCGCCATGTCCGGCTGGTCCCAGGCGATGTCCCGGAAGGCCAGATACTGTTTTCTCGCCGAACTTCGGTTGAGTCGATCCAGCAGATCGCCGTACGACGCGACGGCATCGCTCACGTCTTTCTCCTCGAGTCCGACTCGATTTGACTGCCGTATCGGGATGCACGACCACGACCACGGCCATGAGCGACCGCCAATGCGCGCGATCTAGACGGGGTGAATTGATAGAACTACGCGCAGTGAATCCGTGCCCGCTCCCTCGACTTCAGGATCACGCTTTTCCGAAGATAGACATGCCCCCCTGATCACTGTCAAGGGTCCGTCAAGACAAGGTTCTCGACTCCGGCTCGCTACCAGGGTCAACTTCACTACTATGACGCAAGAGCACGGCCCGGTCGCTAAACGTTCACTACCGCTGGTCCGCGGAGTCCGGCGTTGTCCGTCCGTCACCGGTGCCGACGACGACGCGGCCACGGGTCAGACGACCAGCCGGGCCGGCCGTCACAGGTCCCTGCACGGGCCCAGTCGCGGCCCGCCTGGTCGTCATGGCCGTGTGCGGCCAGTCCGGCATTCGCGGATCCCCGCGTCCATGTACCTCTGCGCCCCGCTCCATCGTCGTCGGCGCACCTCATGTCATCGGCATGGAACTGTCAGAATCGGCCATCCCTCCAGTGAGCGTCGATGTATAACCTCAGTATCCTCCAGCAGTTCCGTGAGCTACTTCTCCCAGGCCGACCTGTCGCCGAGCCCTCTATGGCCACTGGGGAGTCGGCGGGGAGTTCGGTTCGGGCACAAAACCGGCCGGCCTCATGGACATGGGCGCCCTTGGCAGGCACCGGAGTCTATGCAAGACTGTGGCCGCGGCGAGAAATCGGTGCTTCACGGAGAATCCGGTGAGCGCTAAAGACTCTCGAATTGGCTGGTGATGATGCCACCACAGCAGCCGGTTATCACGATCGTCGATGTGCATAAATCGTATGGCGAGGTCTCCGCACTGTGTGGTGTCGACCTCACGGTCTCGGCCGGCGAAATCATCTCGCTGCTCGGCCCCAACGGGGCGGGAAAGACCACCCTGGTCTCCATCATCGCGGGCCTCAGACGCGCGGACGAGGGCTCGGTCCGCATCTGCGGAGTGAACGTCGCGGACCGGCCCGAGAAGGCTCGCGAGTTCCTCGGCCTGGCCCCTCAGGAACTGGGCATCGTCCCGGTCGTCACGGTGCGCGAGAACCTGCGCTTCGCGGGCGAACTCCACGGGTTGCGTCGCCGCGCGCTGAGCACGCGGGTCGACGAGGTGGCCGAGCAGTTGCTGCTGGTCCCGCTGCTCGACCGGATGGGCCGCAGCCTCTCGGGAGGCGAGATGCGCAGGCTGCACACCGCGATGGCGTTGCTGCACCGCCCGCCGCTGCTGCTGCTCGACGAACCCACGGCGGCCGCGGACGTGCAGACGCGGCGGCGGATTCTCGACCTGGTTCGGCAGGCCGCCGCCGATGGTGCCGCGGTGCTCTACTCCACGCACTACCTCAACGAGATCGAGTCCCTCGACTCCACGGTCGCCATCCTCGACCGCGGCCATATCATCGCCAACGACCCGCCGAGTAAGATCATCGAAGCCCACGGCACGACGGTCATCGAGGCGGTCTTCGACGGACCTGCGCCGGACCCGGCCTCGCTCGGAGCACTGGAAGCCGACCGCGTCGGCTCCAGGCTGGTGATCACCGATCCGGATCGAGATTTCACCGCCGGCCAGGTGCTGAGCGCACTGGACCCCGGCGCGGTGCACCGCCTCCGTTCGATCGATGTGATCCGTCCCAGCCTGGAGACCGCCTTTCTGTCGCTGACGGGCCGGCGTTACGGCACACGCGGAACCGCCGAGAAAGAGGCGTGAGGTGTCCCCGCGAAGGAGCATGATCATATGTCGACAGGAGCTACGGATCCTGCGCAGGGACCCGCTGCCCATCATCAGCCTGGTGCTGATGCCGCTCGTCCTGATGGCCTTCGTGCGACCGGAGCGGGCCTTCGTCCTGGTCGGCCAAGGACACTCCGACGCCAACGGCGCCGAGGAGGCTGTGCCCGGGATGACGGTACTGTTCGCACTCTTTCTTGTTTCGTTCGTCCCGTTCGGCTTCTTCCGCGAACACGGCTGGGGCACCTGGGAGCGGCTCAGGGCCAGTCCCGCCCGCCCCGCCGAGATCGTCGCGGGGAAGCTCGCGCCTGTGCTGGCGACTTCGCTCGCCCAGCAGGCGGTGCTGTTCGGCCTCGGGTCGGTGCTCTTCGACATGAGGGTCCGCGGTTCGCTCGTCGCGCTCGCGCTGGTGATCGTTGCCCTGGCAGGCTGCCTGACCGCGCTCGGCTTGATGCTCACCGCCCTTGTCCGCACGTTCCAGCAGGTCAACGCGATCAGCAACGTCAGCGCACTGGTCCTGGGCGGCTTGGGCGGCGCGCTCGCACCGGTCACGCTGCTTCCCGCCTGGATCCGGGCGGCCGCTCCGGCCAGCCCGGGATACTGGGCGATGCGCGGCTTCCGGTCGGTGGTGCTCAACGGCGGCGGCATCAGCGCGGTGGCGCTGCCGATCGCGGTTCTCACCGCTTTCGCCGCCGCCTTCACCGCGGTCTTCCTGGTCCGATTCAGATACGACGAGACCAAGGTCTCGCTCGCTTGAACGTGTCCGGTGACCGGTCCATGAGGCATGCGCCGTCCGTGCTCCTCGCGCCGACGCCGGCTGATGCCTTCGTGACGAGTTCTTGAGGTGGCTGCATGGCCGTACGCTGGTCGACCGGGCTGGTGGAGCTACCAGGTGCGGTGCGATACACGCTGGTGACCGATGACTCGCCCACCGACCGGTGGGATGTCACCGTGGCCGTTCCCCAAGCCGGTCCACGGGTGGATTCCAGCCCGTTTCCCGTGTTGTATCTGCTCGACGGCTTCCTGACGTTTCTGACCACGGCGCAGATCGCGCAGAACACGCTGGCCTTCTCTCTGGGGCAACTGCGTCCCGTGGCCATCGTCGGGATCTCTCCGGCCATCGAGGACCGCGACCGGCTGTTCGCCCGACGCGCGCGCGACCTGACGCCGACCAGCGCGGCCCGTGGGTACCACCAGGGCGCGACGCCTCACGGAACAGGAAGCGCCGACGCGATGCTCGACCTCATCAACGAGGTGATCGCCCCTCGCGTCGAACCGGCGCATGGGCTCGACTCCGCCGACCGGGGACTCGCGGGCTTCTCCCTGGGCGGGCTGTTCACCTGCTGGGCGCTGGTCCGCCGTCCGAGAGGGTTCCGCAGGTTTCTGGCGGTGAGCCCGTCGCTGTGGTGGGACGACCACCTGCTGCTCGATGACCGGCGGGCTCCCTTCGTCACCCGCGATGCCGGTGACGTCTACCTCGCCGTGGGCGAGCGGGAGGACAGCCCGGACCGGAGCTGGCCGGTCATGCCCGCCGCGATGCGACGCTCCCTGTCCGGACTCGACATGGTCGCCGACCTCGCCGCCTTCACCGAACGGCTGCGCGACCACCCGGAAGTCGACGTCCGCAGCGAGGTCATCCCCGACGAACAGCACGCGACCGTATGGCCGGGCGCCGTGACCCGTGGCTTGGTGCACCTGTACAGGAAAGAACGGCAGGCCGCTTCGCCGTCCGGCTCACTGAACCGGTAAGAGATTGCGCTCGCACCGCGCCAAGGCGAAGTCGCCGCCGGTCATGCGTGCGTTGTGGGCGCCGCCGTCCATGGCGGCTGCTCCATCGAGTGTTCATCAGCAGAGGGAGCCACGGGAGCCGTTTTCGGCAGCCAACGCCTTCGGGCTGTGATCGACTCACCTGAGCTGCTCCACACCGAAGAGGTCACTGGCTCGAACCCAGTATCGCCCACATACCCCAGCTCAGAGGCTGTGTCGCCGACGCCGGTCAGGTGCTCCTCATCGATGCCGGGCTGTACGACCACGCCGGTGACATCAGCCGCGGGGCGGCGTCAGGCGGGCAGGCGCGTCCAGGCGTCCAAGCCCTCCTCGGTGAGCAGCATGTCGAAGGCGGCGTCGGCGGCGCCGGTGAGGGGGCCGTACGGGCCGAGCACCGAGGGCAGGACGGGCGGGGGCGCGGCCCGGCGGTAGCGCATCAGCCCTGCGGTGTACGCCTCGGCGAGCGCCTCGGGCGCGGCCGCGCGGAGGTCGACCGCCAGGCCGGACAGCGTGACCAGGCCGGGGTCGAGCGCGTTGACGAGCGCGGCGACGCCTCGTCCGAAGGCGCGCGCGGCGCCGGCCACCGCGTGCGCCGCAGCCGGGTCGGACACCGCGGACGCGATGATCTCCCCGGCCGCGGTGCGCGGGTCCGGGAGTGGTGGCCGATGCAGGGCGCGGGCCATCGCCCGCCCGTCCACCGCCATGTCCCAGCAGCCGCGCGCGCCGCACGGGCACTCCACGCCGGGGTCGCCGAACGGGACGTGACCGAACTCCCCGCCCGCGCCGGTCGCGCCGTCGACCGGGCCGCCGTCGACGACGAGGATGCCGCCGACGCCCACCTCGATGGTCAGGTGCAGCACGACCCGCGTCCCGGCGCCCGCGCCGCGCCGGGCCTCGGCGAGCCCGGACAGCGAGGCGTCGTTGCCCACGAGCAGGAGCGTCCCGGGCGTCCTGAGCGGTTCGAGGTCGACGTCCCGCCATCCCATGCCGGACGCCTGCACCACCCGCGTGCCGCTGACGGTTCCGGCGACGCAGGCCGAGACCGCGCGGATCCGGGACCCGTACGCGGCCCGGGCGGTCTCGATCCGGTCGGCGAGGACGTCCAGCACGTCCGGGGAGCCGGAATGCCGCCCGCCGTCCTCGTGCACGATCCGGCCGCCGAGCTCCACACACGCCACCCGCCAGTGCTCGTGGCCGATGTCGGCCACGCACACCAGCGGGCCTTCCGGGTGGGCGGTGAGTGCGGGGGAGGGCCGGCCCCGGCCGCCGGTGCGCTCGGGGGCGCGCTCGTCGATGAGGCGCGCGGCCTTGAGCCGGGCGGTGATCTCGGTGGCGGAGCCGCTGCTCAGGTGCAGTGCGCGGGCGGTGTCCGCGCGCGTCGCCGACGGGTGCGCGTGGACGTGGCGCAGGACGGCGAGCGCTCCCTGGCTGCGCAGCGCGCGGGCCGAGTGCGCGGTGCCGGCCCGCGCGGCGGCGGTGCTCGGTCGCATGGTGACATCCTTGCCGGACAGGATTATCCTCGTGTGACGAGGATAATCCTCGGGAGCTGAGGTGAAGCATGGCCTCCGAGATCCGGACCCTGACCGGCCCCGTCGGCGCCCTTCGCCGGACCCGCGGAACGCTCGGCCTCTACGCGGCGCTCGGGTGCCTGGGGTACATGCTCACCGCGCTCGGCGCGATCCTGCCGCAGCTCCGTGAGGAGCGCGGGCTGCCTCGCGGCGAGGTGGCGCTCTACCCGTCCGCGTTCGCCCTCGGGCTCGTCATCGTCGGCCTGGTCGGGCACCGGCTCGCCGGACGGCTCGGACGGTACGCGCCGCCCGCCGCGCTGACCGCGCTCGTCGCCGGCGCCGCCATCATGGCCGCCGGCGGTGGGCGGCTCGGCGCCGGGCTCGGCGCGCTGGTCCTCGGGCTCGGCGGCGCGGGGCTCGTCCAGCTGATCCCGGCCGCGTTGCGCGCCTTGCATGGCGGTGATGGAACGGTACCGATCGGGGAGGCTAACGCGGTGGCGAGCACCGCCTCCGTCCTCGCGCCGCTGGCGATCGGCGCCGCCGTCGCGCACGGACCGGGTTGGCGGCCGGCGTTCGTGGTGCCGCCGCTCGCCGTGGCCGCCGTCCTCCTGATCACCCGGGTGACCGTGGCGCCCCCGGCAGCCGTGGCGGTGCCTCCCGCGGCGGACCGGGCGCCCCGCACGTTCCGCAGCCGGTGGCTCGACCTCGTGCTCGCGGTGGGCACCGAGTTCTGCATGGTGTTCTGGGCCGCCGACTTCCTCGGCTCGGTGAAGGGCCTGTCCGCGGGCACCGCCGCCATGTTCTCCACCGCGTTCGTCCTCGGCATGGCGCTCGCGCGGGCGGCCGCCGCGCCGCTCGTCCGGCGTGCGCGCGGCCGCCCGGACCGGCGCGTCCCGGCGGCGGCCGGGCTCGGCGTGGCCGCTTGCGCCGGGCTGTGGGCCGCGCCG
>NZ_JBEYYT010000134.1:0-22375 GCF_040645715.1 Spirillospora sp. NPDC046719
GGGCCTGCGGCTGCACCCGGGGCCGCGGGGGGGGAGGGTGGACGGCGGGGGGCGGCGGATCCGCGCGGCGGGCGGGGCGGTGCCGGGGGTGCCGGCCGACGACCGGGTGCTAGCCGAGCTGGAGGCGCTGCTCAACGACGCGGCGACCGGCGCGCAGACCGTCCTGGAGGCGCTCGGCGGCGGGGCGGCGCCCGCGTCCGCCGACGAGGCGCCGGCCGCCCCGGCGGACGAGCTGGTGATCTCCCGGGTGTTCTCGCTGGAGGCGATGCCCTACCTCGCGGACCACTGCGTCTTCCCGCAGCCCCCCGACTGGCCCGACATGTCGGACCGGTTCCCGATCGTGCCGCTGGCCACGCTGCTGGAGGTGATGGCGGCGACCGCGCGGGAACTGCTCCCCGACACGGTCGTGGTCGGGTTCGAGTCCGTCCGCGCCGTCCGGTGGGTCGTGGCGGCTCCGCCGACCAGCGCCGCCATCCGCGCCCACCTCGTCGAGGGAGGCGGCGCCGCGGGCACCGGCCCGCGCCGGGTCAAGGTCGTCATCCCCGGCCACACCGACGGGACGGTCCTGCTCGCCGAGCGCCACAGCGCGCCGCCTCCGCCCGACCGCACCCCGCTGACCGGAGAGGGCCCGCCCGTCGTCTCCGCCGAGCGGCTCTACGAGGAACGCTGGATGTTCCACGGCCCGCTGTTCCGCGGCGTCACCGAAGTGACCGCGCTCGCGGAGGACGGCGTGCGCGGCGTCCTGACGTCCCTGCCCACGCCGGGCGCGCTCATCGACAGCGCCGGGCAGCTGTGCGGCCACTGGATCCAGGTCTACGGGGAGAAGGACCAGACCGTCTTCCCCGTGGGGATCGAACACGTCTCCCTGTACGGCCCGCCGCCGGCCGCCGGAGAACGCCTCGAGACCACCGTGTGGGCCGAGTCGCTCACGGACACCACCCTGCGCTGCTCCGTCGAGATGGTCCGCGAAGACGGAGCCCTCTGGGCGCGCATCGACGGATGGACCACGCACCGCTTCTACACCGACGAAGCCCTATGGCGGATGAAGTTCACCCCCGAGGTGTCCGGCATGGGGGAACCGCAGGACGGCGGCTGGTGCCTCGCCCGCAAGCGCTGGGACGGCACCGCGTCCCGCGACCTCGTGATGCGCCAGTACCTGTGCGCCGTGGAGCGCGCCGAGTACGAGCGGCTCCCCGGCTTCGCGCAGGGCCCGTGGCTGCTCGGCCGCATCGCCGCGAAGGACGCCGTCCGGGACTGGCTGTGGCGCAACGGCCACGGCCCCCTGTTCCCCGCCGAGCTGACCGTCCGCGACGGCACCGGGCGGCACCCGGCCGTCACCGGACCCTTCGACCAGGACCTTTCCGTGGCCATCGCCTGCGACGCCGACCTCGGCGTCGCGCTGGCACGGCCCGCCGGCGAGCCCGCGGGCGTCGGCCTGGCGTCCGGCGGCGGGGACGCCCGCGTCCGCGCCGCCAAGCAGGCCGTCCTGCAGGCCCTTCCCGCCGGCCACCCCGAACCCGCGTTCACCGCCTCCGACGCCGAGCACCTGCTGGTCACCGGCGGCGGCGCGGTCACCGAGGTCGGGACGCGCGAGCTGGACGGACACGTCGTGGCCTGGACGGTCACGGCGGGCGGAACCGACATGGAGGAGAGCCGAACATGAGCGACGACGCCCTGACGCAGGTCGTCCGGATGCTGGCCGAGGTCGTCGGGGAGGACTTCCTCCTCGACGTGGAGATCGGCCGCGACACCTCGTTCAACGAGGACCTCGGGCTGGAGAGCATCGAGTTCGTCGCCCTCGCCGACAAGCTGCGCGACCACTACGGCGACGACGTCGACCTCGCCGCGTTCATCGCCGGCATGGACATCGACGAGATCATGGACCTGACGGTCGGCGACCTGGTGGACCACATCGCCGCCACGGAGGCCGCCCATGCCTGACGTCACCGCCCGCGGCGTCCGCTTCCACGTGCAGACCATCGGCCCGCCCGCGCCCGGCGCGCCCGTCGTCGTGTTCCTGCACGGGCTCGTCCTGGACAACCTGTCGAGCTTCTACTACACGATCGCCGGGCCCGTCGCCGAGGCCGGCGCCCACGCCGTCCTCTACGACCTGCGCGGGCACGGCCGGTCCGAACTGACCCCGGACGGCCACGGCGCGGACGACGCCGTCGCGGACCTGTTCGGGATCCTCGACGCGCTCGGCCACGACCGCGTCCACCTCGTCGCCAACAGCTTCGGCGGCGTCGTCGCGCTGAAGGCCGCGCTCGCCCGCCCCGACCGGATCGCCGGGCTCGTGCTCATCGAGGCGTACGGCCCCGCCGAGCACGACGGCTGGGCCGAGGGCCTGCTCAACACCCTCACCGCGTCCGCGCTCGGCCTGGAGTACGACCGGCTCGCCGACCAGCTCCTCGCCGCCGGATGGCGCAAGACCGGCCGGCAGGTCGCCGCCGCCGACGCCCTCGTCAACCGCACCACCCTGCTCGACGACCTGGCCCGCACCGAGCCCGTCCGCCCCGCCGAGCTGGCCGCCGTCCGCTGCCCCGTGCTCGCCGTGTACGGGCAGCACTCCGACGTCGCCGAGGCCGGGCGGCTGCTGCTGCGCACCGTCCCCGGCTGCACCCTGCACGTCATGGCCGGCCACGCCCACACCGTGCTGCGCGACGGGACCGCCGAACTCCTGGAGGTCATGTTGCCCTGGCTGGCCCGCCACGCCGGCACCCGCGTCCCCGCCACCGCCGCCGGAGGTGCCCGGTGAAGGGCCGCCGCATGCAGGTGCCGTCCCTGCTCGGCGCCCCCGGCATCCCGCGCGCCGAGACGCCGAAGCGCCGGTTCCTGTTCGCCGTCCCGCCGCTCGCCGGGCACGTCAACCCGACCGTCGCGGTCGGCGCCGAACTCGCCCGCCGCGGCCACACCGTCGCCTGGACCGGCCACCGCGCCACCCTCGAACCGCTGCTGCGCGCCGGCGCGCGGATCTTCTCCGCCGAGGACGACGCGTTCGCCGCGCGGCTCGCCGCCGCCCGCGAGGAGTGGCTGCGCCTGCGCGGCCCCGCCGCCCTGCGGTTCCTGTGGGAGGAGTTCATCGTCCCGCTCGGCCACGCGATGATGCCCGGCGTCGAGACCGCCCTCGACCGGTTCCGCCCCGACGTCGTGATCAGCGACCAGATCGTCCTCGCCGCGCCCGTCGCCGCCCGGCACCGCGAGATCCCGTGGGCCACCTCCGCGACCACCTCCGCCGAGTTCACCCGGCCGCTCGCCGGGATGCCGCTCGTCGAGGGCTGGGTCCGCGACCAGATCGGCGACTTCCAGCTCGACCACGGCATCGAGGACCTGCTCGACCTGCGGTTCTCCGACCACCTCGTGCTGATCTTCTCCACCGGCGCGCTCGTCGGGGACACCTCGGTCTTCCCCGACCACTTCGCGTTCGTCGGCCCCGCCCTCGACCGCCCGGCGGGCGCCGCGTTCCCGTGGGAGTGGCTGGACGGCCGGCCCGCCGTCCTGCTGACCCTCGGCACCCTCAACGGGCCCGCCGGGGAGCGGTTCTACCGGGTCGCCGCCGACGCCGTCCGCGACCTGGACGTCCAGGCCGTCTTCGTCGCCCCGCCCAGGACCGTCGGCGACCCGCCGCCCAACGTCCTCGTCCGCCCGCACGTCCCGCAGCTCCGGCTGCTGCAGCGGATGTCCGCGGTCGTCTGCCACGGCGGGCACAACACCGTCTGCGAGAGCCTCGCGCAGGGCCTGCCGCTCGTCGTCGCGCCGATCCGGGACGACCAGCCGGTCATCGCGCGGCAGGTCGAGGCCGCCGGCGCCGGCGTCCAGGTCCGCTTCGGCCGGGTCCGGGCCGAGGAACTCCGCGACGCGCTGACCACCGTCCTCACCGGCGACGCGCACCGCGCCGCCGCAGAGGCCGTCCGGGATTCCTTCGCCGCCGCCGGCGGCGCCGCCGAGGCCGCCGACCGCCTGGAGAAGCTGGCGTGATCGCGGTACCCGCGCTGGTGGCGGCGGGCCTCATCGCTGACGCGGTGCGGCTCCGCCGCCGCCTGGCGCGGATCCGCAGGCTCCCGCAGCCCCGCAGGACCGCCCCGCTGAGCTGGGAGGACCGGCGCGAACCCACCGGATACGACGTGATCAGCGCCGACGGCGCCGTCATCTCCGCCAACGTCCGGCACGCCGCCGTCGCCCACGCCCGCGCCACCGGCCTGGACGTCCTCGGCCTGGTCCCCGCCGACCTCCCCGTCGTCCGCGCGCTCGACATGCTCCGCCGCACCCGCGACGCGGGATTCGCGGCGGTCGTCCACACCGAACTCCTGGACGACGCCTACACGGGCGACTACACGAGCACCATGGCGCGCCTCCGGCGCTACGACGCCGACGTCGAGCACGTCGTCGTCCCCTGCCACCTCACCCCGCGCGCCCCCGCCTGCAAGGGACGAGCGGCATGGCTGCACGGGCTCGGCGTCACCCTCGCGCAAGCCGTGGTGCCCTCCATCCTCACCATGGCGCTCGTCCTCGCCGCGCTCGCCTCCGACCCGCAATGGGGCCCCGTCGCCGTCATCGCCTACTGCGCCGTGCCCTACCTCGTCTTCGCCGGCACCCCGCTCTCGCCCCGCGACCTGCACCGCACGGCGCTGCTGCGGCCCGTCCTCACCCCGTACACCTGGTGGCGGACCCTCGCCGGGGACGCCTCGCCCTGGCACCGCCCCGCGTGGCGCCACCCGCGGAAGGACGAGATTTGATCGGCCTCGCCACGTCCCCGGAAATCCGCATGACCGCGTACGTCTACGAACGCGTCCACGGCTCCCCGCCCGCGGCGATGCACCGCGCCCCCATCGGCCTGCCGCTCCTGGACGGCCTGACGATCGCCCTCCCGTGGGGAACCATCGTCGCCGCGGGCCCGTCCGCCGCCCCGTCCCTCTACTCGGTGAACCACCACACCGACGGCATCGCGTCCCTCTACGGGCCCGTCCCGCACTGGGCCCGCGAGTCCGCCGCCGTCCTGAACTCCCACGCCGACCCCGCCCCCGGCACCCGCCTGGTCATCAACCGCGAGATCCCCGCCGAGACCGGACTCCTCACCGGCGCCGAGACCGCCGCCGCCACCTTCCTCGCCCTCCGGGCCCTGCACGGCCCGCCCGCCGGACCGCACCCCTTCGCCGACCACCCCGCCTACCGGACGGCCCTGCACGCCCGCGCCGCCCACGCCCTGCTGACCACGCCCGGCACCCTCGAACACGTCCCGTTCGACCTGGCCGCCGCCGACCTGCGCGTCCTGATCGTCGACCTCGGCGCCCGGCATTCGTCCACCCTCCCCACGCCGCCCGGCGCCGCCGCCCGAGCCGCCGCCGCCCTCCGCGCGTCCGGCCCGTCCGCCCTCGGCCCGCTCCTCACCGGCGCCCACACCCCCGGCGACCCGCTTCCCGATCGCGCCCTCCGCACCACCCTCGACGCCGGAGCCCTCGGCGGCCGCAAGATCGGCGCCTGCGTCGTCGCCCTGGCCCCCACCACGGCCCTCCCGGAGATCCGCAGGGCCCTCACCACCCGCCTGACGCCCGACCTCCCGCGCCCGCCCCGCCTCCTGACGGCCCTCCCCGCCCCCGCCGAAGAGCCCCACCTCTGACCACTCCGGTCACCCGTACCGCGGCCCGTCCAACTCCGGCCGATGCCGCAACCCCGCCTCCCGCGCCTTCTCCGCCGCCTTCCGCGCCGCCTCGGCCTCGGCGGCCGAGTAGACCCCGGCGACCTGGTACATCGTCTCCCGGGTCTCGATCAGCGAGTTGGCCGAAGCCTGCAACCTCCGCAGCGCCTCCTCCTGCATCTGGGAGTAGCTCCGTTCGGCCGCCTCGCCGAACTTGCTCAACGCCCCGGGTGCCAGCCAGGCGCCATCGATGCTGACCGACGCGTCGACCCACATGTTCACCGCGTCGTTGATCTTGTCTCCGGCCTCGATCAGGTACTTCTTCCCCTTGAGGCTGTATCCGCCCATCGATCCTCCTCGCTGGAGTTCAGGTCATGAGTGCAGATGCGAGATCATCTCGTTCAGGAGGGACTTCGCCGTGTTCTCCATGTTCTGTTCCTTGAGGGCCGGAGAATCCGTGGCGGTGTAGTCGGCCTTGAGAACCGTGTATCCCTGACGGACGAGGACGCTCAGGGATTCCGCGCCCTTCTGCCAGCAGGCTTCGTCGGCAGAAGTGGACAGGTTGGAGCAGTCTTCATCTTCCTGCAGACCGTGGTAGGTCGTCTTGGCCTCGCCGTACTTCTCGGATCCGGCACGCCGCAACGTCTCCGTCACGACGGAAACGTTGAGGAGCCCACTCGTCTTTGAAAGTTCCGTGGACAATGGCGCCTGCCAACTGCAGCCGCTGGAACCGGCCGTCCTCTGCGTCGGCGCCACGGTGTGATCTCCCACCAATTTCTGGGCCAGAGATGCGTTGATCAGCGTGCACGCGTCGGGAGCGACCGCCCCGGTCCTGATGAAACCGGTGTCTTCGGCGGCGCCGCCCGAGCAGCCGGCCACAAGGGATCCACCGGCGATCAGAGCGAGGACGACCTCGTGTGCGCGCTTCCTGGGGCCAGGGCGTTGCCGGGACTCACGGCGCCTGTCAGCCATAGGTCCACTTGCCCTTGTCAGAGGCGATCGAGGGCATCCTCGCCGGAGCCTGGAGTTGGAGAATCTGGCCGTGCAGTGCCTGCATCGCGCCGGCCTCTTTGTTGCAGATGTACGCCAGATTCTTCTTCCTGGAGTTGACGTTGCTGATCCAGATGCTGAGTATTCCGTGGAGCGCAGCCCATGCCGCGCTGTCCACGTCGCCCTTCTGCGTCTCCAGTTCCTTGTGGTATTCGATGGCCTTCTGGAGGGTCTCCATGTACTCCTTCATGCCCTCGTTGTACTGGTCGACGACCTGGTTGTGCAGGTCGACCAAGGCGTCTCCGATGGCCTGAAGGACCTTCGCGTTATTGTCCGCGGTGGATATCGCGACCCCGTCCATGTACTGCTGATAGGCCACGAACGCCCGGCCGCTCCAGTAGCCGCCGAGTTGGATGTACGAGATCTTCATCGGATCGATCGAGTCGTGGTAGTGCGCCGAAGCCTGGTACCACTTCTCCGCGGCCTTCCGCACGGCTGCGGGGTCGGGTTTCATCCGCTGGAGTTCTTTGTAGGCCTTCAAGACCTCCGTGCCCAGCATCACCGAACTGGCGACATCGATCAATATGCCCGGAACGGTGGGGCCTTCCTGCGGCTGCTCGAGGCCGGTGGCCGCGCCGCCGGAACCGGAGTTCGCGCCTCCGCCGCTGCGACCGGGCCTGGGGCGTGGTCTGGGCGCGCTCATGTTGGGGGCCTCTTTCCGGTCAGACGCGGTTGCGGCGGGCGATGCCGGCCGCTTCGTGCTTGTACTGGGCGCTCGCCTCGGCGCGCGCGGCCGCTAGGGCTTCGAGGATCCTGCGGCCGAGGGAATTCCGGTCGGACGTCGCCAGGGCATCGCGGTCGAGCGAAACGCGGAGAAGGCGGCCGTTGCCGTCCACCTCGATCGTGCCCAGCCCGGGGTGGATCTTCTGTGCAATCCGCACATAGCGCTGCTCGGCGTCCAGGCCAGACAGTTGATTCGCGTAGTCGGCCGCCGCCCGCTCGATCTCGCGCATTCGCCACTCCGCCGCGTCGAGTTCGGCCAGGCGCTGCTCGGCGTGCTCTCGCGCGCCGGCGTGCATGGGAGGTCTCAAGGTCGCTGGCTCCCCACGGCTACTCGTCGCCGAACATGCGGTCGTAAAGGCGTTCCGCGAGGGCGGCGGAGCGTTCTTCGGCTTCGTTGACGGCCTCCACGACGCCTGCCTCGATGAGCCGGAGCCCGGCCGCGTCCAGGCGGGTCGTGTCGATGCTGAGGTCCAGGAGCCGGCCGTTTCCGTCGATCTCCGCTGTGACCAGGCCATTGGCCTTCACGGTCGTCATCCGGGCTCGGGACAGCTCGGCGTGCAGTTCCTGCAGTTCGAGAGGTGGGGGCATTGACTCGTCTCGTGGTTCGGGGGAACGAGAGTTGTCAGGAGAGTGTAGTGGCGCGTAAGGACGGCGCATAGACGGTCATTGGCACTCCGCACTTTCGATGTCGCGCGCGAGTGTGTGCTTTGTGGCTGATCTGCGGGAATGGCGGATTTGAGGGCAGGCAGTTGTTGTGATCGCGCCACGAAGGATCCGCTGCCTGGCGCCGGGAGAAGTCGCAGTGTGGCCGGGTCAGAGTTTGGGGGTGAAGGGGCGGCGGTGGGCCGGGTCGTCGGGTTCGGCCTGGGCGCGCAGGGCGGTCTCGACCAGCTCGATGGCCTGGAGGAGCGAGACGAGGCGGGCGCCCTCGCGGCGGTACGCCTCGAGGACGGCCTCGACGCCGTGCGGCGGGACGAGCGCCGCGAGGTCGACGCGGGCGGAGCGGAACCCCTCACGGGCGGCCTCGACGGACGCGTTGACGTGGTGCCGGGCCATCCGGGCGAGCGCGATCGGATACCGGCGCAGCACGCCGTAGCGCCGGTACTCGGGCGGGACGAGCTCCAGCAGCCAGCTCATCGCCGTGTCCTCGAAGCGGTCGGTGCCCGGTGGGTGCACCTGCGAGGGCCAGCCGGGCGGGACGTAGGTGCTCACGCGTCCACGATAACCCGGAATTCGAACCTATGTTCGACCCAAACCGGACATGTCACTCGGTGGCGGGCGGTGGGGTGATCGGGCCGTTGCGGCGGATCCGGATCTTGCCGGAGTCCAGGTCGTCGCGGGCGGAGCCGTCGCCGGTCTGCTCGTGGTCGTCCTGGCGCAGCACCTTCTGCCGCTGCTGCTCCTCCTGCTTGACCTTCTTGGAGCCCTCGAACGCCGAGGCGAGGTCCTCGAACATGCCGCCGCCGAAGCCGGCGCCGGTCTCGCCGTCGCCGCGGATGGCGCCCATCAGCGTCGACCGGCCGGTGCCCTCCGTGGGCCAGTCCACGGGCTCGTGATCGGCCTGCTCGGGGCGGTTGCCCATCGGGCGCCCCTTGACGCGCTTGCGGCGGCGAAACGGTGACTTCACACAGACTCCAACGCGACGAGCCTCCAGATTGATCCCGGCGGGCGTTCAGCCTCCGAACGTCCACCGGGTGGGAGAACCGGTGAAATCTCCCTGACGCAGCCCGAACGCCTTCTGTGGCCGCACCGCGACGGTCGCGTTCACCTCCGGGTCCAGGAAATCGACACGATAGCGGGTCGCGTACTTGGAGTTGACCAGGTCGATGAAGCGCTGCAGGTCCCGCGGCTCGGTGACGACCTCCGCGCGGCCCTCCAGGACGACCGGGTTCTCGGCCTCCTCCGTGGCCACCACGACCTGCGGGTTCGCCCGCAGGTTGACCATCTTGCGGGACGGGACGCTGCTGCTGAACATCAGCGCCTCCCCGGACCAGGCGCCCCACACCGGCATCGCGTGCGGGCGGCCGTCCGGGCGGACGGTGCACAGCCAGAAGTTGCGGGCGGCGCGCAGCCGCTCGACGGCCCAGGACCACGGGAGCAGGCCGCTCCCCTCGGCGGGCCCCCTGATCCCGTAACCGGGCATGTGCGGACGGTCGGCGGCGGGGTCCGGCCCCGGGACGTACCCGGGGCGGGGCTCCGACGCCAGGGCGAATCCGGACGCGGGCTCCGGTGCCGAGGCGAACCCGGAAGCCGACATGGCGCTCTCCCTTCTGCGGACGTTCCCCGGCCCATCGTTTCAGACCGCGGAGCCCTCCGGTGACGCTCGGTGGCTCGTTGGGAGCGGCTCGGCGCGGTAGCCTGCGGGACGTGCGCCTATCCCATGTCATCGCGGCTCTCGACGAGCTCTACCCGCCGTCGTGGGCGGAGTCCTGGGACGCCGTGGGCCTGGTCTGCGGCGACCCCGACCAGGAGGTCGGGCGGGTGCTGCTGGCGGTCGACCCGGTCGCCGCGGTGATCGACGAGGCGCTGGAGTGGGGCGCCGACCTGGTGGTCGCGCACCATCCGCTGCTGCTGCGCGGGGTGCACTCGGTGGCCGCGACGACGCCGAAGGGCCGGCTGATCCACCGGATGATCGTCAACGGGGTCGCGCTGCACACCGCGCACACCAACGCCGACGTCGCCGATCCGGGGGTCTCGGACGCGCTGGCGCGGGCCGTCGGGCTCACCGGCGGACTGCGCCCGATCGTCCCGGCCGCCGACGACCCGCGCCGCGGCCTCGGCCGGATCGGGGAGCTGGACGAGCCGGTCACGCTGCGGGAGTTCACCCGGCGGGCCGCGGCCGGGCTGCCGTCCACGGCGTGGGGGCTGCGGGCCGCGGGCGACCCGGACCGCGCCGTCCGCACCGTCGCGGTCTGCGGCGGCGCCGGCGACTCCCTCCTCGACACCGTCCGCGCGGCGGGCGTCGACGTCTACCTCACCGCCGACCTGCGGCACCATCCCGCGTCGGAGTTCGCCGAGCACGGCGGCCCGGCGCTGGTCGACGCGGCGCACTGGGCGACCGAGCACCCCTGGCTGGCCGACGCCGCGCGGCGCCTGGCCGCCGCCGCACCCGAAGCGGGCAAGTTGGAGACCCGGGTGTCCACGCTCGTCACCGACGCGTGGAGCCTTCACGAAGAAGGAGAACAGTGAAAGCCGCACCGCAAGCCCAGCTTCGCCTGATCGACCTGCAGGGCCTGGACAGCTCGCTGGACCGCCTCGCGCACCGCCGCAGGACGCTGCCCGAGCTGGCCGAGATCGAACGGCTGGAGGGCCGGCTCGCCGAGCTGCGCGACGCGATCGTCGCGGCCGAGACCGACGCCGGCGACCTGGCGCGGGAGCAGAAGAAGGCCGAGCAGGACGTCGACCAGGTCCGCAGCCGCGCCGAGCGGGACCAGAAGCGGCTCGACTCCGGGCAGGTCACCTCCGCCAGGGACCTCAGCGGCCTGCAGGCCGAGATCGAGTCGCTGCACCGCCGCCAGTCCGACCTGGAGGAGGTCGTGCTGGAGATCATGGAGCGGATCGAGGAGGCCGACGGCCGCGTCGCCGCGCTGCGCGCCGACCAGACGGCGGCGCAGGAGGAGCTCGCCGCGGTCGTCTCCCGCCGCGACGCCGCGCTGAAGGAGATCGACGAGGAGAGCGGCACGACCGGCGCCGCCCGCACCGCCGTCGCCAAGGACGTCCCCGACGATCTGATCGGCCTCTACGAGAAGCTGCGCGGCCAGTTCGGCGGCGTCGGCGCGGCGAAGCTGTTCCGCGGCGCCTGCCAGGGCTGCCACCTGGCGCTCAACACCGTCGACCTGAACCGGATCCGGGCCGCCGCCGAGGACGAGGTCGTCCGCTGCGAGGAGTGCCGGCGCATCCTCGTCCGCACCCCCGAGTCGGGCCTGTGAAGCTGATCGTCGAGGCGGACGGCGGGTCCCGGGGCAACCCGGGCCCGGCCGGGTACGGCGCCCTCGTCCGCGACGCGGTGACCGGCGAGGTGCTGGCGGAGGTCGCCGAGTCGATCGGCATGGCCACCAACAACGTCGCGGAGTACCGGGGGCTGATCGCCGGGCTGACGGCCGCGGCGGGCATCGACCCGTCCGCGCGGGTCGAGGTGCGGATGGACTCCAAGCTCGTCGTGGAGCAGATGTCCGGCCGCTGGAAGATCAAGCATCCGGACATGATCCCCCTCGCGCTGCGCGCCCGGGAGGTCGCCGAGGGCCTCGGCTCCGTCTCCTACGGGTGGATCCCGCGCAACCGGAACGCGCACGCCGACCGGCTCGCGAACGAGGCGATGGACGCGGCGGCCCGCGGCGAGCGGTGGTCCCGCACGATCGAGGAGCCCCCGCGGGAGGAGGCGCCGGGGCCGCCGCCGGTCTCGTCCACCCCCACGCGGACGATCCTGCTCCGCCACGGCGAGACGCCCCTGTCCGCCGAGAAGCGCTTCGCCGGGACGAACGACGTCCCGCTGACCACCCTCGGCCTGACCCAGGCCCGCGCCGCCGCCCTCGCCCTCAAGGACCGCGGGCTCGACGCGATCGTCACCTCGCCCCTGTCGCGGTGCCGCGACACCGCCGCCGAGGTCGCCGCGGTCACCGGCCTGGACGTCCGGGTCGAGGACGGCTTCCGCGAGACCGCCTTCGGCGACTGGGAGGGCCTCACGTTCGCCGAGGCCGGCAAGGGCTGGCCCGCCGAGATGAAGGCGTGGCTCGCCGACCCGGAGGCCGCGCCGCCCGGCGGCGAGAGCTTCGCGCAGGTCTCCCGCCGCGTCCGCACCGCCCTGGACAAGCTGAAGGTCCGCAACCGGCAGCAGACGGTCCTGGTCGTCTCGCACGTCACGCCGATCAAGCTGCTGGTCAAGGACGCCCTCGGCGCCCCGATGAAGTCGCTGTACCGGATGCACCTGGACGTCGCGTCCCTGACCGCGATCGACTGGTACGCCGACGGCCCGGCGAGCCTCCGGTCCTTCAACGACGCGCATCACCTGGAACACTGACCGACCCGCTACAGTTCTGTGTACGGCGGACGAGCCGGCCGGACGGCCGCGTCGGGGAGCGATCCCCGTCGAGGAAAGTCCGGGCTCCACAGGGCAGGGTGGTCGGTAACGCCGACCCGGGGTGACCCGCGGGACAGTGCCACAGAAAACAGACCGCCACCGGTCCGCCGGTGGTAAGGGTGAAACGGTGAGGTAAGAGCTCACCAGCGCCCACGGTGACGTGGGCGGCTCGGTAAACCCCACCCGGAGCAAGGTCAAGAAGGGGCTTCGGCCCCGCGCAGGTGCCTGAGGGGGGCCCGCCCGAGCCTGCGGGTAGACCGCTGGAGGCCGCCGGCAACGGCGGTCCGAGATGGATGGCCGTCACCCGCCCTCCGGGGCGGGCACAGAACCCGGCTTACAGGCCGACTCGTCCGCCTTATCTTTCCGCCACCTCGGTGACCGTCGCGGTCCCGGTTCCGCGGGCGGTCCGGTGGCGGAGCCAGGACAGGAACGCGGCCAGCATGCGGGGCGTGACGGCCTGGCGCTGGCCGCAGCCGTCGCAGACGTGGTGGAAGACGAGTTGCAGCCAGCCGCCGTGGCGTTCGGCCTGGACGACGGAGTCCTCGAGGTCGCCGAGGCGGGTGCCGGCGGTGATCGAGTCGCGGGTGCGGGTCCGGTAGGGGTCTTCGGGGGGAACCGTCTCGGCGCTGCCGCAGCGAGGGCAGGAGGTGCCCGCGCGGATTCCGCCGACTCCGCGGGCGCTGCGGTAGCCGCAGGCGCGGACGGTCCGCGCGGCGTCGTCGTCCACGGCGCCGAAGGGATAGGCGAAGGCGCGGGCGGGCAGGCCCATCCGCCGGAGGGCGGTGCGGTCGTCGCAGACCTGCCGGTGCCGCTCGCCGCCGGGCAGGTCCGTGAGATCGAGGTGGTCGAGCGTGTGGCCGCCGATCTCGTGGCCGGAGGCGGCGAGGTCCATGACCTCGCTCCGGGTCATGCGTCCGGGCCGGCCCAGAAGGCCGGTGCTGACGAAGAAGGTCGCCTTCATCCCGTGGCGGTCCAGCAGGGTGCGGACGTTGTCGTACTGGTCCTGGAGGCCGTCGTCGAAGGTGAGCGACACCCAGGTCCGCGTCTGCGCGTTCGCGGGCGGCGAGCCGGGCGCCCACGCGAGCAGCGCCGCGCTGAGGAGCACCAGGGGCCGGCCGGGTCGCGGTGCCCCATGGGGGCGGTGCCGTCCTTGCATGATCGACTCATCGCCCGGGCGAGGTGAAGCGAAGACCTGCGGAAGGCAAAGCGACCGGCGCGCCTGCCGGGTCGGTCAGCCCGGCGGCCCCGCGGGGTCGCGGAAGGAGCGGCGGTAGGCGCCCGGGGTCGTGGCGAGGGCGTTGATGAAGCGGCGGCGGAGGTTGGTGGCCGACGAGAGGCCGACGCGGCGCGCGATGGCGTCCAAGGGGAGGTCGGACGACTCCAGCAGGTCCTGGGCCGCGGCGATCCGCTGGGCGAGCAGCCACCGGCCCGGGCTGGTGCCGAGCTGGTCGGCGAACCGGCGGGTGAGGGTACGGGCGGAGACGCCCGCGTGCGCGGCCATGTCCTCGATCGACACGGGTTCGCCGAGACGCGCGGTGACCCACTCCAGCAGCGGTGCGAGCGTGCCGTCGATGTCGGCGGGGTGGGGCGGCGCCGAGTACTGCAGCTGGCCGCCCTCGCGGTGGGGCGGCATGACCATGGTCCGCGCGACGTGGGCGGCGTACCGGGCGCCCTGGTCGGCGCGGAGCAGGTGCATGCACAGGTCGAAGCCCGCGCCCGCGCCGGCGCTGGTGGCGACGTCGCCGTGGTCCACGTAGAGGACGTCCGGGTCGAGTTCGACGTCCGGGAAGCGCTCGGCGAACTCGGCGGCCTGCGCCCAGTGTGTGGTGGCCCGGCGGCCGTCCAGGAGGCCGGCGTGCGCCAGCGCGAAGGCGCCCGAGCAGATGCTGACGACGCGGGCGCCGCGGGCGTGCGCGCGGCGCAGGGCTTCGACGACGGCGGGAGAGGGCGGCTCCGCGGTGGGCAGCCAGCCCGGGACGATCACCGTCCCCGCCCGGTCGAGGGCGTCCAGGCCGTCGGTGACGACCATGTCGTACCCGGCGAGCGTCGCGACGGGGCCGGGGTGTTCGGTGCACACGCCGAACTCGTACCTGGCCGGGAGGCCCGCCCGCTGGACCCCGAACACCTGGGCCGCGCAGCCGAGCTCGAAGGCCGACTGCGGCGGGCGGACGAGCGCGGTCACACGGTGCATGGCGCGAAAGTACCGCACGATGTCTTTTCAGACACTCGGCGGGGCGGGGCGCGTTCGCCAGGGTGGTGCCATGACGACAGAGCAGAGCACGGTCGGCTATGTGTGGTCGTCCGTTCAGGACGCCCCGGTCCGCGAGGTGTTCCCGGGGATCCGGCTGCGGCCGCTGTGGAGCGGGGAAGGCGGCGCGAAGGCGTTCGTGCTGGAGATGGACCCGGACACGGGCTGGGAGGGCGTGGACGTCCACGAACCGGGTCCCGAGGAGGTCTTCGTGGTGTCGGGTGTCTTCAACGACGGCGACCGGGACTATCCCGCCGGCTCGTTCATCCACGCCCCGGCAGGCTCCTCGCACGTCCCGCAGACGACCACGGGCTGCACCCTCTTCCTCTTCTACCCGGAAGGCTGAAGGCGTCCGCGCGGACGGACCGGGCGTCGGGCCGCGGCGTGCCGCCCCCATGCGTCGTCGGACGAGGGCGGAACGCCGCGAGAACGCCGGGCGGGCTCAGCCGCCGGGGGTGCCGGGACCGGTCGGGCTGCCCGTCGGAGCGCCGGTCGGGCTCTCCGTCGGGCTCTCGGTCGGGCTGCCCGTCGGGCTCTCGGTCGGGCTCTCGGTGGGACTGCCCGTGGGGCTCTCCGTCGGGCTGCCCGTGGGGCTTTCGGTCGGGCTGCCGGTCGGGGTGGGGCTCGCGGGCGGGACGACGCCGCCGGTGCCCGAGACGGTGATCTTGGTCTGCAGGCCCATGGCGCGGTCGTTGTCGCTCGGCGACCAGAGCTGGTAGGTCCCGGGCTGCAGCGAGACGTGCAGCTTGGCCTGGGTGCCGGGCGAGATGCCCGGGGTCTGCTTCGGCGTGGTGAGGCCCGGGCCGGAGATGGCCAGGGCGTGCTCCCTGCTGCCCTCGTTCTTCACGGTGAAGACGTAGGGACCCGCCGTGAAGGTGCTCTTGGACAGCTTCAGCGAGTCGTCCTTCTCGGTGACCGTCACGGTGGTGGCCTTCGGCTGCGCGGCGCCGCCGCCCGGACTGCCGGTGCCGGGGCTCGTAGGGCTTCCGGTCGGGCTCGTGGGGCTTCCGGTCGGGCTGGTGGGGCTCCCGGTCGGACTCGTCGGGCTTTCCGTGCCGGGGCTCGCCGGGCTCTCGGTCCCCGGGCTGCCCGTCGGGGTCTCGGTCCCCGGGCCGCCCGTCGGGGCCCCGGTCGGGCTCGTCGGTGGTGATCCGCCCGGGCTCGGGGCCGTGGTCGCGTTCGCGGCGGTGACCGGGAGCAGGGCGCCGGCGGTCAGC
Source organism: Spirillospora sp. NPDC046719 (assembly GCF_040645715.1). NCBI lineage: Bacteria > Bacillati > Actinomycetota > Actinomycetes > Streptosporangiales > Thermomonosporaceae > Spirillospora > Spirillospora sp. NPDC046719. The sequence continues at coordinate 15,948 of NZ_JBEYYT010000134.1, forward strand.
AGGACGGCGCCGGTGGCAGTCGAAATGGTGGTTTTGTTCATAAATGCCGGGCTCCCCGGCGCGCCTCCGCCGAAACCGCGCGGGTGTTGCCGAAAGTCCAGGTCAACGGCGGTTCCGGCGGAGGTCGAACGGCGTGGTCAGGGGGCCAGCCAGGGCAGGGTGAAGCGGGTGAAGACGATGCCGCCGGTGTCGCCGATCTCGTAGAGGTCGCCGACCGATCCGTCGGCCAGGACGGCCATCGTGGAGTAGCCTGCGGCGCCCGGCTTGAGGAGCGCCCCCTGCGGCCAGCTGGAGCCGTCGTCCCCGCTCAGCCGGACGGTGAGGTCGGTGCGGCCGGTCGCGGCGTTGTTGCTGTGCAGGGCGGCGTCGGTCAGGGGCGGCGCGCCGGACGAGGGGAGCGCGTAGGAGATCTCGTCGCCGTTGCAGCCGGGATCGATCAGGCCGCTGTTCCAGGCGGTGCCGTAGGCGGCGGTGACGTCGGCGGCGGTCGCGTACCACCGGTTGCCGCCCGCGTTGGAGCGCATGTTCTGCGCGACGCGGCCCGTCGACCGCTGGATGATCTTGCTCTCGTTGACGCCGGTCCCGGCGGTGGTGCCGTTGTGCCAGGTCGCGCCGTGGTCGTCGGAGTAGATGTTCGACGCGTGGTCGCCCGACGCGTCGTGGTAGACGATCGGCTGGACGAGCCGTCCGGAGGCGAGCTGGATCCCGTGCCCGGACGAGGCGAACATCCCGGCGTAGGTGGTCTTGCGGACCTGCGGGTTGAGGTCGGTCGCCGCACTCCAGGTCGCGCCGCCGTCGGTCGAGGTGACGTAGCGGATGTGGGTGTTGGTCGTGGCGGTCGCGGAGGTGTCGCCGGCGGTGGAGCCGGAGTAGCCGACGCCGGGCTTGGGGGAGTAGGTGAAGAAGCAGAAGATCTTTCCGGTGGTGCGGTCGACGAGCAGGCTCGGGTCGCCGTAGCCCTCGGACGTGGTGGGCGCGTGCGCGATGATCGCCGGGGTGGAGAAGGTCGCGCCGCCGTCGGTGCTGCGGACCATCGCCACCTGGATGTTGTTCGTCCCGCCGCCGAGGTCCGAACTGCCGTCGACGCGCGCGTCCATGGCGGCGACCACCGTGCCGTCGTTCGCCACGGCGAGGGCGGGGATGCGCACGGACTTCGCCGCCTTGCCGAGCCCGGAGATGACCGTGGACGTGGTCAGGGCGGTCTGGGCGTTCATCCCCGGCCGGCCGGAGCCGAGCCCGCAGCCGGACGTGCCGGAGACGGTGCGGCTCCAGCCGCCCGACGAGACCTGGAACGTGTAGGGCGTGCCGTCCGGGACCGTCCAGTAGAGGCCGTTGTCGCCGGACGACGCCGGAACGTCGACCGACCACGGGGAGCCGGTACGGCCCGGCCAGGTGACCGTGAAGGTCCGGGCGGCGGGAGAGCGGTTGTCGAGGATGAGGCGCAGGCGGTGCGGGTCTCCGCAGTCCATGGCGGCGCGCGCGCTGAGCGCGTTGGAGCAGTCGAGGGTGCCGGTGTCGGTCTGGTCGAGGCCCTGCGGCGTGGTGGTGCGGAACGTGTATGAGGTGCCGGACGGCTTGGTGAAGTAGAAGTGCGAGCTGTCGCCGGCGGCGACGTCCGCGGTCCAGGTGCCGGCGCCGGGCCAGGTCAGCGTGAACGTGGTCGCGGAGGACGTCCGGTTGACGACGGTCTCCTGGATGCGGCCGGACGTGCAGTCGGTGGTGACGACCGCGGACTGGCCGGTGCCGGTGTCGGTGCCGGCGTGAGCGGTGGCGGCGTGAGGGGTGGCGGGGAGGGCGGTCGCGGCGAGGGCGGTCATCGCGGCGACGGCGGCGGGGTGGAAGCGGGGCATGGCCTCACCTTCGTTGGACATGGGACGTAGGATGTCCTGTCGCGAAGGAACGTAGGCGCGGACGCCGGGGCCGTCAAGCCCCCGGCACCGAGCGCGCCGACAGGCGAGCCCCGGTGTCGGACGCCCCGGTGCCGAGCGGCTCGCGTCAGGAGGCGGAGTCGTCGCGTGCCGTGTCCAGGCGCTCGCGGATGCCGCGGAAGTGCGCCGCCATGGCGGTGGCCGCCGCCCCGCGGTCCCCGGAGACCAGCGCCTCGTAGATGTCGCGGTGCCGCTGCGCCACGTCGGCCGCCTCCTGCTGGACGGGCGCGAGGTCGTGCTGGAGCGTCCGGTAGACGTCCCAGAACGCGCCGAGCAGCTGGTTCACGATCGGGTTGGCGAGCGGCCGGTACAGCAGCTCGTGGAAGAGCCGGTCGGTCTCCGGGGTCACCTGGCCGGCGGCGGCCTCGGCGTCCATCCGGCGCATGATCTCGTCCAGCTCGGCGGTGTCGGACGCCAGGCCGCGGTCGATGACCTGCTCGACGAGGCCGCGTTCGAGGACCTCGCGGACGTCCACCAGGTGCGCGAGGTCGTCGCGGCCCTGCCGCTTGGACATGCGGGCGTGGAAGGTCAGCTCGTCGACCAGCGCGCCGAGCGACATGCTGCCGACGTACATCCCGAAGCCGTGCCGGATCTCCACGATCCCGACGGCCTGCAGCGCCTTGAGCGCCTCGCGCAGCGAGTTGCGGCTGACGTCCAGCTCCTCGACCAGCTCGAACTCGGTGGGCATCGGGTCGCCCGAGGCCAGCCCGCGCTCCAGGATCAGCTGCTTGATCGCCTGCTGCACCTCCTCGGTGCGGCTGCTGCGGCCGCGCGTCGCACGTCCCCGCGTCCGAGCTGCGGTCATCGGCTCACGCTCCCCATCGCGTCGGTTGGTTCCGGGACCCGCCACTTGACCTGGCCGGTGCCGGAGCCTACGGTACACCGACGAACGACGTTGGATGTCCTACCTCCCCTCCCACCTGCGGTCGCCTACCCTGCGACCGCCCCACCCCTTCCTTCCAGGAGACGACGTGACCGATCTCCAGCCGGGCCGCGGCCTGCACCGCCGCGACTTCCTGCGCTACACCGGGCTCCTCGGCGCGGCCGCCGCGATCACCGCCGGCGTGTCCGCGTGCGGCGGCCCGTCCTCCACCGGCTCCGGCGGATCCGGCGGCTCCAAGGACACGATCCAGGCCGCGCTCGCCTACGCCCTCTCCGGCGGCTTCGACCCGATGACGTCCTCCAGCGCCGTCGCCGTGGCCGCCGACTTCCACGTGCTGGAGTCGCTGGTCGACCTCGACCCGGTGACCCGGCAGCCCTACAACGCGCTGGCCAAGGCGGCTCCGGAGAAGGTGGACGACACCACCTACCGGGTCGCGATCCGCGACGGCGCCACCTTCCACGACGGCTCGAAGGTCACCGCCGACGACGTCGTGTTCAGCTTCGAGCGGGTGCTCGACCCGAAGAACGCGTCGCTGTTCGTGCAGTTCCTGCCGTTCCTCGACAAGGTGCGCAAGGTCGACGACACCACCGTCGAGTTCAGGCTCAAGTACGCGTTCGCGCTGTTCTCCGAGCGGCTCGCCGTGGTCCGGATCGTGCCGAAGAAGATCGTCCAGGCGGACCAGAAGAAGTTCGACGCGCTGCCGGTCGGCTCCGGGCCGTTCAGGCTCACCGCCGCGAGCGCCACCGCCGGTCTGTCGTTCGCCAAGTTCGACGCCTACAACGGGCCCCGGCCCGCGAAGGTCGCCAAGATGACCTGGCTGCTGCTCGCGGACCCGTCCGCCCGGGTCACCGCGCTGCAGTCCGGACGCGTCCAGGCGATCGAGGCCGTCCCGTACCTGAACGCGGACGAGCTGCGCAAGGCCGCGAGCGTCGAGGCGGTGCAGAGCTTCGGCCTGCTGTTCCTGATGTTCAACTGCAAGGTCAAGCCGTTCGACGACGTGCGGGTGCGGCAGGCGCTGCACTACGCGCTCGACACCGACAAGCTGATCAAGACGGCGCTGCTGGGCAACGCCGCCGCCGCGACCAGCTTCCTGCCCGCCGGGCACCCCGACTACGTCAAGGCGTCCACCGTCTACGGCTACGACCCGGACAAGGCGAAGCAGCTGCTGCGCGAGGCCGGGGTCAGCGGGCTGAAGGTCGAGCTGATCACCACCGACACCGACTTCGTCAAGGACTGCGCGCCGCTGATCAAGCAGAGCTGGGACGCCGTCGGCGTCGCCACCACGCTCAACGTCGGCCAGTCCGGCGGCCAGTACGCCAACCGCGTCGACACCGGCAAGTACCAGGTCATGGCCGCGCCCGGCGACCCGTCGGTGTTCGGCAACGACGCCGACCTGCTGATGCGCTGGTTCTACGTCGGCACCTGGCCCGAGCACCGCAGCTACAACGCCGGGACCCCCGAGGCCAAGAAGGTCGTCGACCTGCTCGACAGGGCCGCCCGCGAGGCCGACCCGGCGGCGCGCAGGACGCTGTGGAGCCAGGCCATCGACGTCGTCGCCGAGCAGGCCGCGCTGTACCCGATCTTCCACCGCAAGCTCGACACCGGGTGGAAGGGCAAGGCGCTGCCGGGCTTCCGGCCGATGGCGACCACCGGGCTGTCGTTCCTGAACGTCGGCCGCGCCTGACCGTCCCGGACCCGAAGAAGGGACGCCACCCGGATGGCAACGATCCTGCGCATGGCGCTCGGACGGCTGCTGACCCTCGTGCCGATGGTGCTCGGGATCACGCTGTTCGTCTTCGTCGTGCTGCGCTTCTCCCCGAACGACCCCGCCTTCAACGCGCTCGGCGAGGGCGCCACGCCCGAGGCGCGGCACGCGTACGCGGCCGCGCACGGGCTCACCGACCCGCTGCCGGTCCGCTACGTCCGGTTCCTCGGCGACCTGCTGCACGGCGACCTCGGGCTGACCGCGCCGCCGAGCCGGCCCGTCACCGACGCGATCGGGACCGCGTTCCCGCTCACGCTCCAGCTGACGCTGCTGGCGGTGCTGGTCGGCGTGGTGTTCGCGGTGGTCCTCGGCGTCACCGCGGCGCTGTTCCGGGACCGCTGGCCCGACCAGGCCATCCGGGTGCTGTCCATGGCCGGCGTCGCGATGCCGTCGTTCTGGCTCGGCATCCTGCTGATCCAGTGGTTCGCGCTGCGGCTCGGCTGGTTCCCGACCGGCGGGTACGTCAACCCCGGCGACTCGGTGGGCGGCTGGCTGCGCAGCCTCGCGCTGCCCGCGATCGCCGTCGGGTTCCCGGTCGGGTCGCTGCTGGCCCGGGTGGTGCGGACCGCGATGGTCGAGGAGCTCGACCGCGACTACGTGCGCACCGCGATCGGCGGCGGGCTGCCGCGCGCCGTCGTGGTCGGCCGCAACGTGCTGCGCAACGCGCTGATCACCCCGCTGACCGTGCTCGGACTGCAGATCGGGTACCTGCTCAGCGGCGCCGTCGTGGTCGAGGCGATCTTCGGGCTGCCCGGCCTCGGCACCCTCATCATGCAGGGCGTCACCGCCGGCGACCCCGCCCTCGTGCAGGGCGTCGTGCTGTGCATCGCGCTGACGTTCCTGGTCGTCAACCTGCTCGTGGACGTGCTGTACCTGTTCGCGAACCCCCGGCTGAAGGGAGCGACGCGATGACCGTCCTGCGACGGGGATGGCGGCGGCTGCGGCCCGCCTCCCGCATTGCGCTCGGCGTGCTGCTGTTGATCGTCATCGCGGCGCTCGCCGCGCCGCTGATCGCCCGGCACGACCCGCTGACCACGGGCGTCGCGGGGCAGGCGCCGTCCGGCGGCCACTGGTTCGGCACCGACCGCGTCGGCCGCGACGTGTTCGCCCGCGTGCTGTACGGGGCGCGCTGGTCGCTGGCCATCGGCCTCGGCGCCGCGTTCCTCGCGCTGGTCGCGGGCGCCGTGCTCGGCTCGGTCGCCGCCACCGCGCACCGCGCCGTGGACGAGGCCGTGATGCGCTGCCTCGACGTCGTCATGGCGTTCCCGGCGGTCGCGCTCGCGGCCGTCCTGGTCACCGTGTTCGGCAAGAGCCTGCCGGTGCTGATCGGCACCATCGCGTTCCTGTACGTCCCGCAGGTCGCGCGGGTCGTGCGCGGCAACGTGCTGTCGCAGTACGGCGAGGACTACGTGGCCGCCGAACGCGTCATCGGCGCCCGCCGCGGCCACATCCTGTGGCGGCACGTCCTGATCAACTGCGCCGCGCCGATCCTGGTGTTCGTCACGATCGTCGTCGCCAACGCGATCGTGTTCGAGGCGAGCCTGTCGTTCGTCGGCGCCGGCGTCCAGGACCCGGACCCGTCGTGGGGCAGCGTCATCGCCTACGGCAAGACGCTGGTGCTGGCCGGCGGCTGGTGGGCGACGTTCTTCCCCGGCCTGTTCATCCTGGTCACGGTGCTGGTGCTGAACGTCCTGTCCGAGGGCGTGTCGGACGCGTGGGCCGCGCCCGCCGCCCGCCCCGACACCGACGCCCACACCCGCACCGGCACCGACGCTGAGCCCGGCGCCGGGACCGCGGCCGGAACCGTCGCCCCGACGGCCGCGGGCCCCGCGGCGCCCGCGCCGCGGGGGGT